>CBDTWX010000004.1:0-30196 GCA_965364305.1 uncultured Thermoanaerobaculia bacterium | reverse complement strand
GCGGTCGAGGGTCGGCGCCGGCCCGGTCGAGTAGGCACCGAGGACGATCGGTTGGCTCGGAGTGCCGACTGCGCTGCTCAGAGTCAGGGCGACCGAAGGCCCGGACCATGTGTCGCCGCGTCTGAGCAAGACCCTGTCTCCGGGCTGGGCAACCGTGTCGAGCAGATCGGCGGCGGCACCCAGGCTCTGTTTCGGGCCATCCGTCAGACTCCCGTTCGGCTCGGGCAGCAGGCCGCTCCAGGCGTCATTGCCAAGGCTCTCGGATATGTAGTAGTCGGTGCCGGTGCTCGGGCCCGCCATGCCGCCCAGCACTGCTGCCATGGTGACAGTAACGAGCCAGCTCGACGGACCGATTGTCCTGCCCATGACACCCCCATGCCGCGATGGCGCAATCGTCGCGGTTCCTTTCGACATTAGCAGGCGACAGCAGGCGCAGGAGTGAGCCACAGCACAGGCATCTGGCCTCTCGATTCGGCCTTAGTGGACGCTCTGCTAGGATACGCTCGGCGCCGAACAGGCGCCATCTCACGTGAATGGGGGGTTCACAGATGCGTGCCTTGATTCTTGTTTTCCTGTTGACACTTCCGTCAGGTCTCGGCTCTGCGGGCGAGGGGATGTGGCTGCCCGACCAGCTGCCGAAGATCGGCGATGCCCTCGCCGCCGCGGGGCTCGACACGCCGCCCGAGAATTTCGCCGACCTCACCGGTCACCCCATGGGGGCCATCGTGTCCCTCGGTGGTTGCTCGGCGTCCTTCGTGTCCGCGCAGGGGTTGGTAGCGACCAACCACCACTGCGCCTATGGAACGATCCAGTTCAACTCGACCGAGGAGCGAAATCTCCTCACGGACGGATTCCTGGCCGCGACTCCCGCGGACGAGCTTCAGGCGGCGCCGGGATCGCGGATCTATGTGACCCTGGCGGTCGAAGATGTCACCGACAAGATCTCATCCCTCATCCCCCCGGATGCCGATGGTCCGGCCCGTTTCGCGGCCATCGAGGAGGCCGAGAAGAAGCTCATCGCGGGTTGCGAGGAGACACCCGGCCATCGCTGCAAGGTCGCTTCGTTCCACGGCGGGCTCGAGTTCCGGCTCTACGACCAGCTCGAAATCCGCGACGTGCGGCTCGCCTACGCCCCGCCCTCCTCCATCGGCAAGTACGGTGGTGACATCGACAACTGGATGTGGCCCCGCCACACCGGCGATTTTGCCTTCTACCGGGCCTGGGTCGGACCCGACGGCCGGCCCGCAGACCCGTCACCGGAGAACGTCCCGTTCCAACCGAAGCACTGGTTGCGGATCGGCGCCGACGGTGTCGACGAGGGTGATTTCGTCATGGTGGTGGGTTTCCCGGGCCGCACGAACCGCTACCGGCTGGCGTCCGAGGTGGCGGATGCTATCGAGTGGACCTATCCGCAGCGGGTCGTCCGCCGCCAGGAGAGCCTCGACATCATTGACCGTGAGACCGAGGGTCGTCCTGAGGCCGCCATCGCCTACGCGGCGATGACGTCCTACATCAACAACTCGCTCAAGAACGGCCAGGGCATGCTGGCCGGGTTCGCACACTCGGACTCGGTGGCTCGCAAACAGGCTCTCGAGGCCGAGCTCGCCGCGTGGATCTCCGCCGACCCGGAGCGCGCGGCCCGTTGGGGCGGCGCGCTGGCCGAGGTCGAGGACATCCTCGACGAGCGGCGGGCTCACCGTGCGCGTGACCAGGAGCTCGCGTCCCTCAAATACAACCAGATGATCTCGGCCGCCCGGACCGCCTATCGCCTCGCCCGCGAACGCGAGAAGCCCAACGCCGAACGCAAGCTCGGCTACCAGGAACGAGATATGCGTCGCATCCACGCTCGGATGGCCCGCTCGGCGCGCTCGTTCGACGCCCGGGTGGACATGGCGTTGTTGCAGCGCAATCTGGAGGGTTACGCGGCTCTTCCGAAGGCCGAGCGGCTGCCGGTGCTCGACGAGTGGTTTGACCTCGATGGCGAATTGCCTGCGGGAGAGGCCATCGCGTACCGGCTCCACGGGATGTACATCGCCACCGATCTCGTCGACAGCGATCAGCGGATGGCGCTGCTCGATGCCGACCGTGCCACCCTCGAGACCAGCGACGACCCTTTCGTGCAGCTGGCGGTCGCCATGTACGACACCGATCTCGAGCTGGAGGCCGAGGACGAGGCGCTCGACGGACGGTTGCTCGAGGCGCGGCCGCGGTTCATGGAAGCACTGCTCGCCTTCCAGGAGGATAGCGGCGTCGAGATCTACCCTGACGCCAACGGCACTCTCAGGGTGACCTTCGGCACCGTCCAGGGTTACGAACCGCGCGACGCGGTGGTCTACCGTCCCTTCACCACTGCCGAGGGCGTTGCCGCCAAGGCCACCGGTGAGGAGCCCTTCGACGCGCCGCGCGCTCTGATCGAGGCCGTCGCGGACGCTGACTACGGCCCTTATGCGTCGGAGTCGATCGGCTCGTTGCCGGTGAACTTCCTTTCCGGCGTGGACACCACCGGCGGCAACTCCGGCTCCGCCACCATCGACGACCAGGGCCGCCTAGTCGGCCTGCTCTTCGACGGCAACTGGGAGAGCATGATCGCGGACTGGGACTTTCTGCCCGACGTCACGCGGTCCATCCACGTCGACATTCGCTACACCCTGTGGGTGATGGATCGCATCGACCACGCTTGGCATCTGCTCGAGGAGATGGGCGTCGAGCCGGCCTTCCGGCCCGCGACAGACCGATAGGGCCGGCAACGCCGTGTAGGTTTTTTCTATCGGTAGCTGGTTCGAATCGCGATGGCAGCATCGGGAGCCACTGTCAGCCCTGCCGGGCAGCCTGGCGTCCCACAGACCGCGATCGGATCGAAGCCCTCGCCCGCCAGGGCGAGATCAAGGAGGTCTTCGGCGGACAGGGTCGGCCGGCCGCTGCGCTCGTGGAGGGGAATGCGGATCGGCCCGCGGCCGTCGAAGGCGCGGTACACGACCTCGGTGCAGACCAGCCGGTCGGATCTGAAGAAGTCGAAGTCGAAGTTGTAGAGCTTGCCCTCGTGCTCACAGGCCCGGGCCAGAGCGAGCGCGAGATCTTTGCCGCCGAGCCGGGGCCGGATGACAGCCACCGCATCCACGGCCAGGGTCTCTTCGAGGGGGCGGAAGAGGACGCCGTCCTTGAGGGCTTCCAGGGTGCGCCGGTCTCCTTTCCAGCGGGCCGCCCTCGCCTCGTCGAGAACGACCCCAATGCGTTGCCGATCGGCCTCGGAACCGACGTAAAGCGCCGCATGCGGCCAATAGCCGGGGAGGAAGTAGTTGGTCACGGCGTGATCATGACGGGTGATAAGGACGTCGCCGGGCTGGAGGATGGCGTCGATCTGTTGACGCAGCTCATCGTCGACTCGGGGTGGCGTCCAGCGGTCGCGCAGCTCGCTTGCAAGCCGACCCGAGGATTCGAGTACGGCGAAGATCGCCTGCTGGCGAGCCGAGGCGCTACGGCGTCTGAAGGAGTGGCCGAGAAAGGACATCAGCCTCCGCAGGTAGTGGCGCCGGCTCGGGTCGAGTGCCGATTCCCAGGATGGGATCGCGGCGGCGATCTCCCCCACCATCTCGTCTCCCACCATCTCGGCGAGTCGACGCCGGTGGTGGTGAGCGAAACGCATCGCCCTATCCATGAGATGAGCCTTCACCGGATCGGTGAAGGAATCGAAAACCGCCGTGTACTGTTTGCGCGGGATCCGGTGCGCCCTGGAACCTTCGTTGAGCTTGCGTTGGACGACGGAATCGGTGGCGGCGTCCTCGAGCAGCAGGCGATCGAGGCGGACGATACGACATGCAGCGGCGTAGCCGAGCACGAAGCAACGCCATCCGGTCTCGTCGAGGTTGGCGTCGATCTTTCCTCCGACCGGACGCGAGACTTCCTCGACCACCTCCCAGAGACCGTTTCGAACGGTGAGGAAGTGGGCGAACCAGCCGAGCAGGGTCTCTTCCTCGGTGGGACGAAAGTGCCCTCGTCTTCGGGCGGAGGCGAGGATCGCGGGATCCGGGGCACCGTCAAGCACCGCTCCCACCGAATCGCCGAGCGACGCAAGGGCTCGGCGCGCACCGACCAGGAGACCTGCGGTTCCATCCATGTCTTCGATGCCGGTTCCCATGCTTTCCTTTCGCGCGCCTCGCTCGGCAAGCGTTGCCGGCTCCAGCGGTGCGCCATCCCATTTTCAACCCGGTGGACCGTATCGTAAAGGGCCCGCCATCCTTGCGAGGTATGACGCCTCCTGAGTTTCTTCAACGTACTCGCTGTGGAGTTTGGGTCGCAGGCTGACCCGTCCGTGCAATCAAAACGGTGGCTTGACAGGTTCAGAGACAGATGACCGCGTCAGCGACAGGATCCGGGGGCAGGGGCAGTTGACAGCGGAAGCTTCAGAAGGCAGGCACAGCGGCTGCGACAGTCGTCAGCGCAGGGAACTATTGAGCCTCCACCCACCCAAAGCTGCCCGCAGATAACGCAGATTGACGCAGATAGACTTGTCGACAATACCCAGAAGTGCATCTGCCAGTCAGTGTGTCGGGTTGAGCATCCGCCAAGTCATCGCGCGGACCTCGTCGAAGAGATGCAAGGCGGTGGTTGCCTTTCCGCGATGCACGGCACCTGAAACGCAGAGAAGCCTGAGGTGGCAGTCCACCTCCATCGCGGAAGCATAGGCAATCCGCCAGTGATGGGCACGGTCTCTTCCGATCCTTCCCTGGCCCTCCGCTAGGTTCGCGGGCACAGACGCCGCAGACCGGATGACCTGATCGGCGAGGCTCTTGAGCGGCGCCGGCACCCTGGCGACGAGGGCCAGCGCAATGCTTGCAGCTTCGAGGGCCTTGCGGTAGGCGATGAGGTTGCTGTTGGGGAGCGAGTCGAACATGGTCACCTCCGGGTCGTTCATGCCCTTTCCCCTGCCGGTGAGGCCGGTGGTGTCAAGGGTCGGAACGACCGGCCTCCGGGGCCGGCTTGCCCTTGACACCACCGGCCTCACCGGCTACCCCGTCACCCATGAACGACCCGGAGGGGACCATGTTGCCGATCCCGCTGGCCACTGGTGCTGGCCACTAGTGCTGGCCACTGGTGCTGGCCACATGGCGTTGGGCGCTGCCTCTGGGCGCTGCCACCGATCCCGGCCGCTGTTCCCTGCCGTCTGGTAGTCTGGCGCCATGGCAACACCGGCGACTGGTTCCATCGGCGGAGGGCGGCGTCTGCGCCTGCGCCTTCAGATCCTGGTGGTCATTTTGCTTGCTGTGATCGTGAGGACAGCGCCGGTTTTCGCTTTTCCCGAGGATACGCCTCAATCGGCTCGAGGACAGTCTCTCGAGATCCGAGTCAAACCTCTGCCGGCCGGTGTCGACAAGATCACGTTGGAGCCGGACGGTGAAGGTGGGCACTGGTACGTCCTGAACATGGTGGATGGATCGACGGAGAGGGTCCGACCTCGAGATCTCGCCGAACGGCTCTGGACCGAGAACCGCGACCGCGGCTGGTACTTTGCGGTCCTCAACATCACCAGCCCGATCGGCGTGGCGTGGGTTCTGCTCGGCCTCTTTGCGCAGGTGGTGTTCATGGGGCGAATGGTGGTCCAGTGGGTGGTGAGCGAAAAACGAGGGCGATCGGTGGTGCCGGTTGCCTTCTGGTGGATGAGCCTTACCGGCGCCAGCATGCTCCTCACTTATTTCGTTTGGCGGCGGGACATCGTCGGCGTCCTCGGACAGAGCGCGGGTTGGCTGATCTACTCGCGAAACTTGTGGATGATCTATCGCTACTCACTCGGCGGCGGATCGAAGGATCGGATCCCGGTCAGATAGGCACCGACCGCCAGGGTGTGCATGTCGTGGGTGCCCTCGTAGGTGTAAACCGACTCGATGTTCATCAGGTGACGCATGATCGGGTACTCGTTGACGATCCCGTTGGCGCCGTGGATCTCGCGCGCCAGCTTGGCGCACTCGCGCGCCACCCAGACGTTGTTCCGTTTGGCCAGCGACACCGCCTCGTGGGTCATGGTCCCGGCGTCCTTCATCCGGCCCAACTGCAGCGCCAGCAGCTGACCCTTGACGATCTCGTTGTACATCCACACCAGTCGCTGCTGCACGATTTGCTGCGAGGCGATGGGCCGACCGCCGAACTGAATGCGATTTTTGGCGTAGTCGAGGGCGGCGGAAAAGGTGGCGATCGCCGAGCCGATCGCGCCCCACGCGATCCCGTACCTCGCCTGGGTCAGACACATGAGCGGGTTCTTGAGCCCGGTTGTTCCGGGCATGAGGCTCTCAGCCGACACCCGGCAGTCCTCGAAGACGAGCTGCGAGGTCACCGACGCGCGCAGTGAGTACTTCCCCTTGTGCTCGACGGTGCCGAATCCCGGGGTTCCTCGCTCGACCAGAAAACCGCGAATGCCGTCCGGTGTGCGAGCCCAGACGACGGCGATGTCGGCGATGCTGCCGTTGGTGATCCACGCCTTTTCGCCGTTGAGGATCCAGTCGTCGCCGTCGCGGACCGCCCGCGTTCGCATCGCGCCCGGGTTGGAGCCGAAATCGGGTTCGGTCAGACCGTAGCAGCCGATCGCCCTGCCGCTCGCAAGCTCAGGGATCCATCGGTCCTTCTGGTCCCGGCTCCCCCACGTGAGGATGGGGTACATGACCAGCGCCGACTGCACGGAGACGAAGGACCGCAGCCCCGAGTCGCCCCGTTCGAGCTCCTGGTTGATGAGACCGTAGGCGACGCTGTTGAGGCCCGGCAGATCGTACTCATCGAACGATGCGCCGAGGAGATCGAGATCGGCCAGCTCGCCGACGAGGTGGCGCGGGAACACCCCCTCCAAGGCCCACTCCTCGATTTCGGGGAGTATCCGGTCCGTGACCCACGCGTGCACCGTGTCCCGAACCATTCGCTCCTCCTCGCTGAGGAGATGATCGATGTGGTAGAGGTCGAGATCCTCGAATCTGGTCATGGTGCACCCTTTCTGTCGGGGAGCCGATTATACCCGCGTGGGGAGGCGGCAGTCAGGAGCAGTGGCAGAAGACAGCAACAGTGTGCAGAGACAGATGACAGAGACAGCCAACAGGGACAGCCAACAGGGACAGCGAACACCGGCAGTCGTCAGCGCCAGAAAACAGCGGCAGCCATCAGCGCCAGGTGGCAGCGGCTGTCCAGCAAAACTGGCAGGTGTCGGCGCCGGTGGCCAGTGGGTATCGCGGAATGATCACCTCCGGGTCGTCCCGTGATGGAATCTGCGTCCATCTGCATGATCTGCGGTCTACCCCTGGGCGGGTGGGCGGCAAATCCGAAATTCGAAATTCGAAATTCGAAATCAGCTGTCCGGCAGCACGATCTCCAGGCTCTCTTCCGCCGGCGTCCGCGAGTATCGAACGATCGCCAGTGCCGCCTCGACCACCAGCCAGAGGGCGATGGCGGTGATGGCTCCGCCGACGAAGAGCAGGGTGGTGTTCGAATCGCGCCAGAACGACAGCAGCTTGGTCACCATCGCGATCAGGGTGGTGACCATCATGAAGACCATCGGTACGAGGTAGGGGAGGGCCGGCCGTTTGCGCTCGAGCAGATAGAGCGACACGGTAAGCAGCGCGAGACCGGCGAGGAGTTGGTTGGTCGAGCCGAAGAGCTGCCACAGGACGAGCCCGGCGGACTGGCCTTCGATGCGGTAAAAGGCGAAGAACGAGATCGCGGTCACCGCCACCGTACTGGAGATGTAGCGGTTTTTGAGCGGGCGGAAACGAATCGTGCCCGCGATCTCCTCGAGGTTGTAGCGTAGCAGGCGGGTGCCCGAGTCGAGAGTCGTGAGGGCGAAGCTCACAACCACCACAGCGATCAGGGTCCGGGCGGTCTGTTCGGGCAGACCGACGGTCGAGACGAATCGGGTGGCGCCCTCGATAAAGGCGCTCATGCTGTTGCCGAGGCCCTGGATCGATGCCCAGTCCGCGTAGTGGTGGCGCCATGCCGCCGGCGACACGAATCCGGCGGTGCAGGCGAGGACCGCCGCCAGACCGAGCAGCGATTCGCCGATCATCCCGCCGTAACCGATGGGCCGCGCCTGAGGCTCCCGATCGAGCTGCTTGGCGGTGGTGCCCGACGAGACCAGCGAGTGAAAGCCCGAGGCGGCGCCGCAGGCGATGACGATGAAGACAAAGGGGTACATCGGTGGCGCGCCGGCCGGATGGGTGTCGATCACCGGCGAGGCGAACTCGGGACGCAAGATGAAGAAACCGATGTAGGTCAGACCGAGGCCGAGATAGAGGAGCAGCGAGTTGAGGAAGTCCCTCGGTTGAAGCAGCGACCACACGGGGAGCACCGAGGCGAGCCAGGCGTAGGCGAGCAGGATCCAGGTCCATCCGGCCGAGGAGGCCCACTTCACCGGGAGCATTGGCGAGGCGATGACCACCGCCAGGGTGATGACGAAGGCGATGGCGATGAGCACCCACAGGTTCTGCCCGCGGCGGCGCACCAGCCAGCCGATGGTCAGCGCGAGCACAAGGATCGTCGCCGACGGCACCACCGATTCCGGGTAGTAGTCGGCCGAGAACAGGAGACCGACGACGTAGGCGAAGACCCCCATCGCGAGGGCGATGGCGAAGAAGATGATGGCGTGCATCAGCGACTTGGCGCGTTTTCCCATCAGCCCCTCGGCGATCGCGCCGATCGACAGGCCCCTGGCGCGCACCGAGATCACCAGGGCGCCGAAGTCGTGCACGCAGCCGATCAGGATCGAACCGCAGACCACCCAGATCATCGCCGGCAGCCAACCCCAGACCACCGCAATTGCCGGCCCAAGCATCGGCGACAGCCCGGTGATCGAAGCGTAGTGGTGGCCGAAGAGGACCAGGGGTGGGGTCGGAACATAATCGATGCCGTCCCGCATCGAGTTGGCCGGGGTCACCGCCTCCGGCCGCAGGGCAAAGACCGTCTGCGCGAGGTACCGCGAGTAGAACAGATAACCTGCGAAGTACACCGCGAAGCAAACCAGCACGGCCAGAATCGATGTCATGGCGAATATCTTACCCGCGCCCGTGTCCGTGTCCGCGTCCGAAAATCGTCGCCCGAGACAACTACCGCTCATGATCAGCGACAGGTGGCGGCGGAAGTCGTCAGCCTCAGCGACAAGCGGCAGGAATCAGGGGCAAGCGCAGGGATCAGCGTTACCGATTCACCCCGAAAACGAGAGATGCCACCGTAACGTGCTCCTTCCAATGTCCGTATGGTGAGAGATCGACCCAGAAAACCTTGACGCCATAAGACAGACCCCAACGCTTGTCCGGGTTTCTTCGGTCGAAACCGATTTCGAAACCGAAGTGCGGTTGAAAGGATTTGTCTACCGGAGAGTATCCTGTTCGCCCACTAGAGTTGCGCGTCGCACCTCCAAGTGGGCCGAGATGAAAACGGGTGAGCCCGATGGTCGAAATCTGAATGTTGAAGCCGACTTCGATGTATGCCGCCTGTTGACTGTCGGATTCCCGATCAACACTGTCTCTCCGCCCGTCACTCCAGTTGTGCGATATATCGAGGCCGCGCCGGAAGAAGCCTCCCGAAATCACGACTCCATGGTGGCCGAGGGTCCACTCGTGAGAGGCTTCGACTCCGAATCCAGCGTCGGGTTCAACTTTCGTATATACGCTACCCGTTCCCATTACGATCCCTTCGGACGGCAACAGCAAATGGACTTCGAATCGAAAGAGATTCGGGCGGGATTTCTGGCCGTTCGCGAAGAGCGGAAAAGCCAGAATGATCAATGCAGATGCGAGTCGAATTGGGAATTGGCGCGTCATCGTGCCTCCGAATGAGCTTCTAAACCGTCTAACGGACGCTGAACGAACGGTGTTTAGGGGCTGGCTTCGCGACCTTGGGTTCCTTCTCCGGCTAAGGGACCGAACTCGCCTCGTGTCGAGCGACAAAAGGTGAGTTCGTGAGTAAGGTGGAGCCCGAAATCGAAAGAAAAGGCGGAACGATGAATCGCAACACCTCCCTTGACGGCGAATCACCTGTGAAGATTCGGCAAGAGCACGAGCCTCCAGTCGCGGTGGCCGAGTGGGGGTGGCGATACCACCACATGGGGATCCCCACATCGACACCGAGGACCGGGGAAATCCACCTCGAGGAGCTCGGGATGTACGTCTCGGGCTTCGCGACCAGTCCGTACGGGGTCGAGTGGATGCGCTTCGAGCCGGGAAGCCCTGTATCGGAGCTGGTGCGGACGGTACCCCACATCGCGTTCGCGGTGGACGATCTCGAGACTGCGCTCGACGGCAAAGAGCTGATCGGTGAGGTGTCGTCACCGATGCCTGGTGTCAGGGTCGCGATGATCCTCCACAACGGCATGCCGGTGGAGCTCCTGGAGTTCGCCAAGACCGGATCCCGTCTCCGTACCCGGAACAGCGACACCTACTAGCGGCAGATGTCAGCGGCAGAATGCAGCGGCAGTGGTCAGCGATCAGCGCCAGAAGACAGAGGCAGCCGTCAGCGACAGGATCGGCGACAGCGCCCGCGGTCGGGGGCAGCGATCAGTGGCGTCGGATCCCGTGTCGGTGCCAGGCACCGTCTCACTTCTGCCTGATCGATACCCAGTCCCCATGGACCGATGGGGTGCGGGCTAGGGCACACTGCTCGACCAGGTGGACGTATCACCGGACTCGAAGCCGTCCGCGAAGAGGGAAACGGCGAAGCGCTGACCCTGAATGCTGCGCCCGAGATCGTCGTCGCCGGCCGATTCGGTGCTGGTCCAGGCCACGACAAATCTGCCTTCGGCGTCAAATCCCACGGCAGGGTACGATTGTCCGCCCGTCGTGTAGGTGTTGATCTGAAACTGACCACCGGCAGGTTGTCCATTCGAGTCGAAGAGCTGGCCCTGGATGCTGGTCGAAGAGCTGTCGCCGCCGTCCGAACCTGAGCTGCGCCAGACCACCACAGTGTTGTCATCGATATCAACTCCCACCGCCGGAGACATCTGAATACCCGTTGTGTAGGTGTTGACCTGGGTCTGGAGGCCGATGGGCGCTCCCGTCGACAAATAAACCCGGCGCTGAATGCTGTAGGAATCGCTATCGTCCCCGTTCGAACCGAGGCTCGACCACACCACGACGAAGTCTCCTGCGTCGTTGACCCCGACTTCAGGCTCGAACTGATGACCGATTGTGTAGTTGTTGACCTGGGCTTGAGGTGTGATGGGCGACCCGGCCGAGCTGAAGACTCGGCCCTGAATGCTCAGGTCCGAGTTGTCGGTGCCGCCCGATCTGTCGCTGTCCCAGACCACGACGAAGCCGCCGTCAGCGCTCATTCCCACCGCAGGACGCTCCTGGTCGCCTGAGGTATATGAGTTGACCTGAAACTGATTGCCGGCGGGATTGCCGTCTGAGTAGAAGCGTTGGCCCTGGATGCTGTAGCCCCAGTCATCGTCAGAAGACGATCCCCTGCTTTGCCATACCACTACGAAGTCGCCGTCGGCGTCCATCGCTACGGCAGGGTCGAGCTGGTATTCCGTCGTGTAGGTGTTGACTTGAAACTCGCCGCCGGCGGGTGAACCGTTCGATCCGTAGCGCTGGCCGCGGATGTCCCATTCCGCTGACAAAGAAACGAAGCTCAACCACACGACGACGAAGTCGCCGTCGGTGTCGACCGCCACTGCGGGGTCCGCCTGTTCGCTCGTCGTGAAGGTGTTGACCTGGTCCTGCGGGCCGGCGGGAAGGCCGTTGGAGAAAAAGATCCGGCCCTGGATGCTGCCTAGCGAACTATCGCTGCCCCCCGACTCGTAGCTGTCCCAGACGACGACGAAATTGCCGTCTTCGTCGACCCCCACCGCGGGAGAGCCCTGATCACCCGTCGTGTAGGTGTTGATCTGACCCTCATCGCCGACCGGAACCGGCACCTGTGAAACGGCCGGCCGCCCGACCAGGATCAGAATCAGTACGGTGATGGCGAGGAGCGAAACTGAGAGCCTCATGGTGACTCCACCGTGTTCGAACTTCATGCCGGGAGCAAAATCTCAACTCGATTCAAGGTCCTTCCCGTTCATTATGAGTATCGGGTGGGACATGTGCAAGAGCAGAATTCGACGTGGTCGTCGAATTCAGCGGACCGTCACTTCGGCGACCGCAAAGCCGAGGGTCGCGACGTCATTCGAGAGTCTATCGCGATTGCCGCGTGAAGCGTCGCGCTCTGATCCGTCACCTCACCACGCAGCGTTGTGAAAGGCTCCGCGAAGGCTGCAGCCATACTGCCTAGTGGAATCCAGCCAGCCGCCAAACGAGCACCGTCCCTCGGCACACCGAGGTCATCGACCAGCTGGTCTGGAAGATCTGTAAGGACCTCGGTATTCCCAGGCCGTGAGAGACACGATCACTCGTTGCATCAACACCGCCGACCTGGCAGGACCCACCCGAAGAGCAGCGCTTCGAGCACCATCCTGATGCGATCCAGGGCTCCGTATCGGTGCGACGGTTCAGGTTCGAATGCCTCCGGAAGCCTCACGACTTCGCGTGCTCGTTCGAGATCCTCCTCGGCAACCAGGACTGTACGTTGGTTGACGAGAGGAATCGACACGCCGACATGCATCCGACCAAAGAGCTCGTTGTGAATGAAGAAATAGAAATCCTCCGCCCGGAGCAGGCTCGTGATGACTGCAAGCTCCGACGACGTCCTCGGTGAGCAGAGGGGTACGAGCCTCCGGTAATCGGGATGCAGCGAGTCTTGCCGGGCGGTTACTTCACTTTTCGGTACAAGGCTCGTTCCACATTTGGCGCACCGTTCGACCTCGCTTCCGTACGCTCCCTGGACACCGAAGAGCTCGATATCGGGGCATTCAGGGTTGGGGCAGAGCTTGGTGAACATCACAGCCTCTGTTGACTTTACGCATCAATAGGTCATCCAATTCTCTGCCGCCGGATGACCAGTTCCATTTGCGGGTTCGCTCTAGGAACTCAGCTACGACCAGAGCCGGCCCTGCATCTTCGACCACCGCGCGAGCCAGCGCCTGGCGCCTCCTGGCGTCCGCACCTCTCGCCGGATCTGCGCTTCGGTGAGGGCGTCGATCGCGCAGCCGAGATGGGGCCCGGGTTCGAGACCCAGGTGCGCAGCGATTTCGTTGCCGGAAAGCAGGGGCCGAGGCTCCAGCAGGTTTTCCCGGTGATCGCGCCACATCCGCCACCACCGGCGCCAGCCGGGATTTTCGAAGTCGACTGCAGCGGCCAACGCGAGAGTGGCAGGGAAGGACGTGCCGGCCGAGCGGATGAATGCGCGGCGGTCGGCCGCCGGGGCGTCGACGGTAGCGAGTGCCTGTCCGAGAAGAGCCGCGGCGCAAAGCCCTTTGCTGCGAGGGCCACGCTCCCATGCATAATCGGAAACCGCTTGCTGAGAGGGTTCGCCCCACAGGCGGAAGAGAAGGCCGAGGCGAGCCGCATCACCGGCCTCGCGGAGAGCTCTTGGGACGGGGTGTGGCGCCTCACCCGCAAGCCGAGCCGGGACCGTAGGGTGGCTTTCCAGCCATTCCGGGTCGCAGCGCCCGTCCGCTGGCGAAGCCGGCTCCAGCAGACCGAGTTCGACGAGGCTTCGCAGGCCCCGATCGGCACCCGTGGCTCGAAGGAGCTTGAGCAGCTCTTGACCAATCCGTTCGCGCGGGGCCTTCTCGAGCCGGAGAGCCAGGTCGCGGATCCATCTCGCGGTCTGCTCGTGGAGCTCGAATCCCTCCAGCTGGGCGACGAAGCGAGGCGCTCGCGCCAGTCGTACCGGATCGTCCGCGAGGTTCTTTCTCGAGATCGCGCGCAAATGCCCGTCCGCCAGATCATCGAGACCTCCGACGCGATCCTCCAGCGGACCATCCGGCAGATGCCAGACCAGCGCGTTGATGCTGAAGTCGCGACGCCTGATGTCGTCGTCGAAGCTTAGATCGCCCGGGGGCCAGAGCTCGACATTGATCTCCGGGGTTTCGATCCGCCACACGCGCCGGTTTTCCCGGCCGAGGATGTGGGCGCGGGTGTCGAGTCGTGCCGCGAGACGACGGGCAGGACCTCTCGCATCCTCGAGATCCCCGGACAGGACGAGATCGAGGTCGAGGCTCTTGCGTCCCAAGAGTCGATCACGAACATAACCCCCGGTAGCGTGGCAGGCGGGCGTCCCGAGACCCTCCCAGACACCTCTGAGGAGGAGGTCGTCCTCGAGGGCGGTGACGTCGGTCGGGGGCATGGTGGGAATAGGATACCGCGGCGAATGCGGATTTAGGAATTATGAATTCGGAATTCGGAATTCGGAATTCCCACCCACCCTCCCCAGTACCTGATCGTCTTCATGGTTCGGGTGGGTGGTAGCTCTGCGAGGGTGGTGTGGAGGGTGGCTTTGCGTCTCTGCGCCTCTGCGTTGATTTGGGTGGGTGGGCGGATCCAGCATCCAGCATCCAGTATCGAGCATCGGGTGGGTGGGTGGGACGTCCGAACGTTAAACGTTTGAACGTTCAACATTTGGGGTTTCTCCGGTCTCGCCGATGTGTTACATTCCTTTGCCCGCCGCGAGGTGGAGGATCCCGAATGGGGGAATGTCATGCCGGAAGAGAGACTGCAAAAGATCATCGCGCGCTCGGGTCTGTGCTCGCGTCGCGATGCCGATCGTATGATCGCCGAAGGTCGTGTGACGGTCGACGGACGGGAGGCGAAGCCGGGTGAGAAGGTCGATCCCGCCGTCGCCCACATCAAGGTCGACGGCAAGATCATCAAGCCGCCCGAGCCTCTGCGCTATCTGTTGCTCTACAAACCGCGCCAGGTGATGACCACCTGCGACGACCCCGAGGAGCGAAAAACGGTGCTCGATCTCGTGCGCCCTGTGGTGCGACAACGCGTCTACCCGGTTGGGCGGCTCGATTATCACTCCGAAGGACTGCTGATCCTGACCAACGACGGAGAGCTCGCCGCCCGGATTGCCCACCCGCGATACGGACTGGTGCGGGAGTATCTGGTCAAGATCCGTGGCGACCTCGATGCGGTGGAGTATCGCAAGCTGATGGCGGGGACGTCGATCGACGGGTGCCACGTCAAACCTCGCCTCGCGAAACGGGCCTCGAAGGGCCGTGGCGGCACAACGACTTGGTGGCGCATCGAAGTCACCGAGGGCCGGACCCACGAGGTCCGCGAGCTCTTCTTTCGCGCCGGCCACCACGTGCAACGGCTGCGCCGCACCGCCGTCGGGCCCCTACGCGACGACAGCTTGAAGCCGGGCGAGTTCCGCACCATCACCGAGAAAGAGATCAGGGCCCTCCGAAAGGCCACCTCGACCCAGACGCAGACCACAGGACCTTCGACTCCTGGCCGGCACCTCCGAAAAACCCGCTCCGGCGGATCAAAAAAATCCGGTAACAGAAGGTCTGATAAAAGGCAATAAATCATTGAGAGAAAACACTCTGCGATTCGCCAAAGGCGACTTGTCGGGTTAAAATGGCGCGCCCGCGCACAGGCTCGAGGAGGAATTTTGGAGAGCAGGGACGAAGGCCAACAGCCGGTCGAACAGTTGATCGCCAACCGCCGCGCCAAGCTCGATGCACTGATCGAGCTCGGTCAGGATCCGTTTCCGCGCCGCTATCGGGTCGAGAGCTCGGTGAGCCAGATCCGAGCTCGTTTCGAGGACAAATCCGCCGAGGAGCTCGAGGCCGAAAAACCGCCGGTGCGAATCGCGGGCCGACTGCGTGCGGTCCGTGGACACGGGAAGGTGTCCTTTGCGGATCTGTCGGATGGCGGCTCTCAGCTCCAGCTCTATCTCCGCAAAAACGATCTCGACGAAAATTCCTGGTCAGTCTTCAAACAGCTCGATCTGGGTGACTTTCTGGGTGTCGAGGGGACCGTGTTCAGGACCCGTGCCGGTGAGCTCAGCGTGGCGGTCCGAGACCTCAAGCTCTTGGCCAAGGCCCTGCGACCGTTGCCGGAGAAGTACCACGGTCTCGCCGACCGCGAGTCGCGGGCCCGCCAGCGCTATCTCGATCTGCTGTCCAACCCGAAGTCGCGCGAGGTCTTCGAGATACGCTCGAAGATCGTGTCGTCGTTGCGCCGGCGCCTCGAAGCCGCCGGCTATATCGAGGTCGAGACACCGATGATGCAGCCAATACCCGGGGGCGCCACGGCGAGGCCTTTCGTCACCCACCACAACACCCTCGATCTCGACCTCTACCTGCGGATCGCGCCCGAGCTCTATCTCAAGAGGCTGATCATCGGCGGATTCGAGCGGGTCTTCGAGCTCAACCGGAACTTTCGCAACGAGGGCATCTCGACCCGCCACAATCCGGAATTCACGATGCTCGAGTTCTACTGTGCCTACTCCGACTACGAGCTCATGATGGATTTCACCGAAGAGCTGGTGACAGGGGTTGCCGAAGAGGTGGTGGGAAAGCTCGAGGTGCCGTGGGGCGATCACACCATCGACTTCAGCCGTCCGTGGCGGCGTCTGGCGCTCAAAGACGCCATCCTCGCATACTCCGATCTGACACCGGACGATTTGGTCGACCGGAAACGCATGGAGGCCGCGGCGCGTGCGCTGGAGGTTCAGCGCATCGACGAGCGGTCCGACGGCAATCTGCTGGCCGAGCTCTATGAGATGACGGCCGAACCGAAGATGATCAACCCTACCTTTATCAAGGACTTTCCGAGAGAGATCTCACCGTTTGCCAAATCGTTGCCCGGCGACCCCGACACCGTGGAACGGTTCGAGCTCTTTATCGGCGGACTCGAGGTGGCCAACGCCTTCTCCGAGCTCAACGACCCCGACGAGCAACGCCGTCGATTGGAAGCCCAGGCGGCCGAGCAGGGCGGCGAGGTGGACGAGGACTTCGTGCTTGCCATGGAGCACGGGATGCCACCGGCAGGCGGCGAGGGCATCGGTATCGACCGGTTGGTGATGTTGCTGACCGACCAACAATCGATCCGAGACGCCATTCTCTTCCCGCAGCTCCGACCTCGGGAGTGACGTGTCTGCTGAACTCCATCTCGCGCGCAGCTACCTTCTGGGCCTGAGGAGGCGGACTCACGTCGCCACGGTGACCCTGATCTCGATGGTCGGTCTGGGGCTTGGAGTGCTGGCGCTGGTGGTCACCCTGTCCCTTCTCGACGGCTTCCAGTGGACCATCCGGTCCGAGATTGTCCACCGGGCCGCGCACGCCCGAGTGATCCCGCTCCAAGGCCGGCAGCTCGAAAATCCGGCCGAGTTGGCCTCGGTCTTGCAGGGAAAGTTTCCTCAGGTAGAAATGGTGCAGATTGTCCGCGGTACATGCCTCGTTTCGTCGCTCACGGATGCCGTTCCGGCATCTGTCATCGGCCGGTCTGACGCGCTCGAGGTGTCGGTGGACCGTCTCTTGGCCGCGCGCCTGGCGGTTGGCCGGACCGACGAGATCCAGGTCATCTCGCCCCGCCAGCGCCTGACCCCTATGGGCCCTCTGCCGCTCAGAGTGCGCACCGAGATCGCTCGCGTCCACGTACCCGAGCCAGGTGCCGAGACGGCCTCCGTTCGCCTGCCGCTCGAGGTTGCCCAGCGCCTGCTGTGGGGCGGCTCGGTGGTCGAAGCGATCGAGCTGCGCGATGTCGACGATCCATGGCGGCTTGGCTCAAGGGTTCGGGCGGTCCTCGACGATCGGGGGGCACCGGTGCGGGTGGATGGTCTCGAAGAACTCCACCGGCCTCTCCTTTTGGCGTTGGCGCTCGAGAAGATGGTGATCTTTCTGGCGGTGGGACTGATGCTGGTGGTCGCGGCGCTGAACCTGGTGTGCAACGTGGCGATGGTCGCTGCGGAGAAACGGATCGATCTTGCCGTGCTCGCGGGGATCGGATTGTCGCCGCGCGCGTTGAGACGGTTGTTTCTGTTCCTCGGGGTGGGGATCGGGATGGTTGGATCGGTGATCGGTGCCGGGCTCGGAATTGGTATTGCCCTGATCCTTGACAAAACCGCCGCTCTCCCCCTGCCGCGCGGTGTTTTTGTCGTGTCCGCAGTGCCCTTCCGGGTCGATCCGGCCACTGTCGCGTTGGTGATGGTTGTGGCGCTTTTTTTTGCGGCCGCCGCCTCGTGGCTGCCGTCTCGGATGATCGCGCGGCGCGAGCCGGCGGAGGGTCTCCGTTTTGAATGACAATCATCATATGGTGGATCTTCGTTCGGTGAGCAAGGGCTTTGGCGCCGGCAGTACCAGGGTCGAGGTTCTGAGAGACCTCGATCTCGAGGTCGTCCAGGGCTCGATGCTGGCGGTCGTCGGTCCATCGGGGGTGGGCAAAAGCACCCTCCTCCACCTGATCGGCCTGCTCGATCGTCCCGACGATGGTCGTATTTCGCTCGATGGCAGCGATGTCGGGGTCCTCGACGCAGAGGCGCGAGCCCGGCTACGGAATCGGACCATCGGCTTTGTCTTCCAACACCACTATCTGCTCGATGAGCTCGATGCGCGAGACAATATCGCCCTGCCGCTTCGGATTGCCGGCGAAGGTGCGACCGTAGCGCGCGCGCGGGCCGAAGAGCTTCTGGATGCGGTGTCGCTCGCCGACCGCGCTCACCATTTTCCAGACCAGCTGTCGGGCGGTGAACAGCAGCGGGTCGCACTGGCGCGGGCGTTGACCATGAAACCCAGATTACTCCTCGCCGACGAGCCGACCGGCAATCTCGATCGAGAGAACTCCGAGCAGGTTTTCTCATATCTGCGGGAGCTGCATTTGCTGGCTGGTTTGACATCAATTATAGTGACCCACGACGAAGAGCTGGCCCGCATGTGCGACGGCACCTTCCGCCTCGCGCCTGCGGGCGAACGTTTCGAATATGTTTGAACGATTCAACGAGCACGTCAGGCGCAGCCTGTTCTTCGCTCGCTACGAGGCGAGCCGGACGAACAGTCGCTCGATTGCCACCGAGCATGTCCTTCTGGGGATGCTGCGCGAGGCCGACCCTGCGTTCAACGGTTTGCTCGAGGAAAAGGGCATCGATGCCCGCGAGTTGCGGGAGGACCTGCTCGGCGATCGAATGACTATCGAACGGGTCAGCACAAGCCCCGATCTCCCGTTGGCGGAGGAGACAAAGAAGGCCCTCGCGTTCGCCGTCCACGAGGCGGAGAGCATGGGGCACGCCAGCGTCGGCTCGGAGCATCTGGTTCTCGGGTTGTTGCGGGTCGAGGAGAGCAACGCTGCTCAGTATCTCAGTGCCCATGACCTCGATCTTTTCCAGCTTCGCGAGGACGTGGTGAGGCGCGGGCGCGAGCTCGAAGCGGAGGCGACGTCCCAAGCAACTCCCCATATGGCCGAGTACTCGCGGGACCTCACCGCGATCGCCGCTGAGGGTGGTTTTGATCCTCTCATCGGACGCGAGCAAGAGGTCGAACGGATGGTTCAGATCCTCAGCCGGCGGACCAAGAACAACCCGCTCCTGCTTGGCGAGTCAGGGGTCGGCAAGACCGCAATCGTCGAGGGTCTGGCCTCGCGGATCGTCGATGGCTCGGTGCCGATGCTTCTGGCTGATCGGCGGATCCTCGCTCTCGACCTCTCGCTGCTTGTGGCTGGCACCAAGTACCGCGGACAGTTCGAGGAGCGGCTGAAAGGCCTTCTCAAAGAGATTCAAGAACATCCCGAAATCGTCATTTTTCTGGACGAGATTCACTCGCTCATCGGCACCGGTTCCGCCGAAGGTTCGCTCGACGCGGCCAACATCATCAAACCGGCGTTGTCTCGCGGCGAGATCACCTGTATCGGGGCCACGACGGTCCGCGAGTACCGCAAGTACGTTGAAAAGGACCGCGCGCTCTCAAGGCGCTTTCAGGCGGTCACCATCCACCAGCCTTCGGAGGATGAGACGATCACGATTCTCGAGGGCGTGCAGAACCGTTACGAGGAGTTTCACGGGGTTCGCTACTCCGATGACGCGATCAGAGCGGCGGTCGCCCATGCCGGTCGCTATATCACCGATCGTGCGTTTCCGGACAAGGCCATCGACGTGCTCGATGAGGCTGGTGCCAGAGTCAAGCTGCGCCAGGTGTCATCCACCTCGTCGTTGCGCCGAGTGCAGCACGAGATTCGCGATGTGGTTGCTCGTATGAAGGATGCCATCTCGCGCAAAGAGTTCGAGCTCGCGGTGGATCTGCGTGAGGAGGAGTTGCGGCTGCGAGAGGAGCTCGAGATGCTCGAGACCACCCACGCCGAAGAGCCGCCGGAAAAGGTGGTGGTGAACCGCTCCGATGTGGAAGACGTGGTTGCGTCGTGGACCGGCATCCCGGTGGCATCAATCGGCGAAGACGAGGCGGACAGACTGCTCCGAATGGAGGAGATTCTCCGTCAGCGGGTGGTGGGCCAGGACGACGCCATTGAAGCGGTGGCCAAGGCGATCCGCCGCAGCCGGCTCGGCGTCACCAGTCCCAATCGGCCGATCGGGTCGTTCATATTCCTCGGTCCGTCGGGTGTCGGCAAGACCGAGGTTGCGAGGCAGCTCGCCAGCTTCCTCTTCCAGGACCCGCGCAGGCTGGTTCGTTTCGACATGTCGGAGTACATGGAAAAACACACCGTCTCGCGCCTTATCGGTTCACCACCCGGATATGTGGGCTTCGAGGAAGGAGGGCAGCTCTCCGAGCAGGTTCGTCGAAACCCGTACTCGGTGGTTCTGCTGGACGAGGTCGAAAAGGCTCACCCGGATATCTACAATCTGCTTCTGCAGGTGCTCGAGGACGGTCGTCTGACCGATAACTATGGCAATGTCATCGATTTCACAAACTCTCTCATCATCATGACCTCCAACCTCGGCGGTCGTGAGCTCGTGGAGAGCGAGGGCGTCGGTTTCACCAGCGATGGAGCGGTCATGGTGTCCTCACAGATGCGTGACCTCGTGGATCGCGAGCTTCGCCGCCACTTCCCGCCGGAGTTCGTCAATCGTCTGGACGAGGTCATCGTCTTCGATCTCCTTGGTGAAGAGAGCATGCTCGAGGTGGCTCGCATCCTGCTCAACGAAACGGCGGATCTACTCCAGAAAAAGAACGTCTCGATCGACTTCGACCCGGATGTGTCGATCTGGCTCTTCGAACGGTGCGGGCGCGACCCACAGGCCGGGGCTCGGCCCCTCAGACGGCTGATCAAGCTGTGGGTCGAAGACGTGGTCGCTGATTTCCTGATTCAAAACCGGAGTGCGGAATGTGTTGAGCTTCGGATGAGAATGGAGGAGGGTCAACCCGTTGTGGAATTGAAAGGGAAACACATTGTGACCCAGGGCCAGGATGTATGACGGCACGGTGTATCGCGCTCGCCTGCATGCTCCTCGGCGCTTCGGCATTCGGCTTTGCAGCGGATGAGCTGATCATTCGGGACATCGTGGTCGAGGGCGGTGTGACGCTGACGGTCGATACCGTTTCCTACTATCTCGGTTTGGAGCCCGAGGATCCACTGGACCGAGAGTTCATCATCGACGGATACAGGCGGTTGTGGGACTCGGGTCTCTTCGAAGACATACGCATCGAGATCGAGGACCACGGCGATGGCACGGTCACCCTGTTTGTCACCGTCGAGGAGCGACCGTTCGTCACGACGGTGAACTTCGAGGGCAACAAAAAGATCAAGACCTCGGATCTCAAGGACAAGCTCGATGAGCGCGGGGTTGAGGTCCCCCGAAACGTACCGCTCAAGATGGCCCAGCTGTCGCGAATCGAAATCGCCATCAAGGAGATCTACGACTCCGAGGGCCGGCGATCCGCCACGGTCAGATTCGACGTCGAAGACGTGTCGCCCTCGAAGAAGAAGGTCATTTACACAATCGACGAGGGTGGAAAGGTCAAGATCGACAAAATCACCTTTGCGGGCAACGAGGTTTTTTCGAACTCGAAGCTCCGCGGCGTGCTCAAGAAGACCAAGCAAAAAAGCCTTCGACACATGTTCGGAGAGAAGATCATCTACACCAAGGAGGCGTGGGACGAAGACCGTGACAACCTGCGCTCCTTTTATGGCAACCGCGGCTACATCGATGTCAAGATCGGCGAACCGGTGATCGACCTGATCGCCAAAAAACCAGATGCTGAAACCTTGAAGAAGAAAAAATACCGGATGAATATCACCATTCCGATCGAGGAGGGACCTCCGTATACCCTGGGTTCGTTCGATGTTTCGGGTACAGAGGTCTTCAAATCCGAAGCGGTGTTGAGGTTTTTCGACGTCAAGGTGGGGGAAACCTACAACCGTAAGGCCATCGAAGAGGGGATGGAGAAGGTCCGGGACGGCTATCACAACTCCGGGCACGTCTACGCCTACACCAACGAGACCTGGGCTCGGCGCGAGGGCGACGAGAACATCGTCGACGTGACGGTCGACATTTTCGAGGGTGATCGTTTCCGGTTGGGGCGGCTCGAATTCGTCGGCAACACGACCACCCGCGACAAGGTACTGCGGCGAGAGTTTCGAATTTCAGAAGGCCAGTACATGAACATGGCCATCTTTCGTGCCTCGGTCTTCAAGGTGAACGCGCTGGGTTACTGGAAGCTCGAGGAGGAGCCTCTCGAGTTCGATTTCGACGACGAAAACAAGCGGGTCAACGTCAAGGTCAAGGGCAACGAGGTCGGCCGAAACGATGTCCAGTTCGGCGCCGGCTACTCGGAGCTCGACGGTTTCTTTGTCCAGGGGCAGTTCAACACCAGGAATTTCCTCGGGCGAGGCAACACGGTCGGCGTTTCGCTGCAGATTGGGCGGCGTTCGGATCTGTACTCGCTGACCTACACCGAGCCCTACTTCCTCGATCGACGGATCCTCCTCGGTGGCTCGGTGTTCAAGACATCCATCGACTACTCGGATACGGGAGGGTCGAGCTACCTCAGAGAGACCACGGGCTTTACCATTTCCACGGGTCTGGGGGTCAGCCCCTTCGCCTCGGTGTCCGCTTTGATCGCGTTCCAGGATGATTTTTCCAGGTACCTCGTCACCAGGGGTGGCGGTGTGGGCGATCCGACCGGTGGGCATGAACGACCGGTCGACATCCCGCCCGTTGACGGTGCCACCTACGAACGTGCGTTCGAGACCTTTAGCGGAAGGACACATTCCTTCACTCCGGGTTATAACCGCGATTCTCGCGACGATCCTTTCGACCCAAATCGGGGCTCGTCGTTCTACGGGCGCTTGCGCATGGCCGGCGGGATCATGGGGGGAGATTTCGACTACTTTCGGCCCGAGATCGGTCACACCCGATTCGTTCCCTGGGGCAAACGCAGCACATTGGCCTATCATGCCGAGGCCGGCCAGTTCTTCACCTACAACGAGTCGCGGATCCCGGTCTACGAGCGCTACCGTCTGGGCGGCGATCGATCCTTGCGCGGCCTGCCCTACTACTCGGTGCTGCCAAGGACCGAGGATGGGCAGTACTTCTTCACGCCCGGCGGATCGCGGTTGGGTGGTGATCGCTATTGGCAGGTCAACCTGGAGTATCACTTCCGGGTTGGCGGTCCGGTCAAGCTCGTGCTCTTCGCCGATATGGGGAACACCTATGTCGCGGAGCAGGGTTGGGACTTCAGTCTGTGGCGCAGGACGACCGGCGTAGAAATGCGGATCTTCCTGCCAATCTTCCAGGCGCCGATCCGGTTCATCTACGGGTACAATCTCGATCCGTTCCCCGACGAGAAGGAGAGCGATTTCCAGTTCTCGATCGGGACGACATTCTAGGTTTGTTTGAGAAAATCGCGTCTCTTGGAGCCGCGGTTTCATGAGTGAAAAAGATCTTGGAGGACATGACAATGTATCGTTCTATGATTCGTACGGCGGTTCTTTCCGCACTCGTGCTGGCGCTGGCGCTGCCGGCGGCGGCGCAGACCACAATCGCCGTGATCGACGTCCAGCGGGTCGTCACCGAGTCCGACCCCGGCAAGGAGGCAATCCAGAAGCTCAAGGGGATCTCCGATGCCAAGGTCGCCGAGGGCCAGGCCTTGCAGGAGAACCTGGCGGCGCTCCAGGAGCAGTACAACAAGCAACGCTTCACGGTGTCGGAGTCAGCAGCATCGAAATGACGGAGATCACCAGGATCGCCATTCGCCGCTTCGAAGATGACGCCAAGCGGGAGCTGGAAGACGCGCGTCGCCGCGAGCTGGGTGGGCTCGAGCAGAGGATCCTGCCGGTCATCAACCAGATTGGCCAGGAGCGGGGTATTACCCTGATCTTCAACAAGTTCCAGTCGGGATTGGTCTACGCCGACGAGGCGGTCGACATCACGGACGACGTCATCCGAGAGTTCAACACCGCCCAGTGAGGCCGGTCTTTCGCCTCGCCGAAATCGCCGCCGACCTCGGCGCTGAGGTCGTCGGAGATCCCGATCACGAGATCAGAGGCGTGGGCCCTCTGGACACGGCCCGGCCGGATGATCTGAGCTTTCTCCACAACCAAAAGTACGTCGAGGAGGCTCGAGCGTCCGCGGCCGGCGCGATCTTGGTAGCCGACCCGGCGACCCTGCCCGGCCGAAATCTCCTGGTGTGCCCCGAGCCCTACCTTGCGCTGGCACACGCGGTGGAGCTCTTTCATCCGGCGCGGCGGCCGGAGGCGGGAGTCCATCCGACCGCGGTCGTAGCCGACGATGTGGTGCTCGGCGATGGTTCGAGCATCGGACCCCTGGTCTCGGTCGGCGCGGGATCGCGGATCGGTGAACGGAGCGTCATCGGTGCGGGCTCGGTGCTCGGCAGGGGGGTGGTTCTGGGAGACGACTGCCAGGTGCGGCCTAGGGTAGTGATCGAGGATGGGTGTCGGGTCGGCGATCGGTGCATCATCCACCCGGGAACCGTGATCGGCGCTGACGGTTTTGGTTTCGCAACGGTCGACGGCGTCCACCACAAGGTGCCGCAGGTGGGCATCGTGGTTGTCGAAGACGACGTGGAGCTTGGAGCCAACGTGTGCATCGACCGCGCCGCGCTTGGCGAGACCCGGATCGGGAGAGGAACCAAGGTCGACAATCTCGTACAGGTGGCGCACAATGTCGTGGTCGGCGAGCACTGTCTGCTGGTCTCCCAAACAGGAATTTCGGGTTCCACACGCATCGGCCACCACACCGTTTTTGCGGGCCAGACGGGATGCACCGGTCACCTCGATATCGGCAGCGGGGTGGTGCTTGCCGCTCGTGCGGTGGCCACAAAGGATGTCCCCGACGGAGTCATGCTTTCCGGGTTTCCGGGGCGGCCCCACCGCGAGTGGCTGAAGACCAACGCCAATCTGCTCAGGCTCGACGGCCTTCGCCAGAAGATCAAGGATCTCGAGATGAGGCTCGCCGAGTTGGAGGAACCGACGTCATGAAAGACATCAGCGAAATTCTCGCGGTGATGCCGCACCGCTACCCCTTCTTGCTGATCGACCGGATCGTGGAAATGGGCGAGAACACGGTCAGGGCCATCAAGAACGTGACCATCAACGAGCCCCATTTCCTCGGTCACTTCCCGGAGGTGCCGGTGATGCCGGGTGTCCTGTTGGTGGAGGCGATGGCACAGGCCGGCGGATTCCTGCTCTTCAGCCAGGTCGAGGAGCGTGACGACAAGCTGATCTATTTCACCGGAATCGACAAGTGTCGTTTCCGCAAACCGGTTGTCCCAGGTGATCAGGTGATATTCGAGGTGGAGCTCGTGGCGAAGAGAAGCACCTTTGCAAAAATAAAGGGCCGCGCGCTGGTCGACGGCGAGGTGGTGTGCGAAGCGGACATGATGTCTGCCCTGGCTGACCGCTGATGGCGACCACAATCCACCCCAACGCAATCGTCGACCCGAAGGCCGAGATCGGCGATGCAGTCGAGATCGGGCCCTACACCGTGATCGAGGGTGACGTCTCGATTGGCGCGGACTGCCGGATCGGACCATTCTGTCGTTTCGGTGGCGGTACGGTCGTCGGGGCCAGGAACCGTTTCGAAAGCCACTGCTCGGTTGGCGCGCCGCCCCAGGATCTCAAATATGCCGGTGAGGCTACTCGCCTCGAGATCGGCCACGACAACGTATTCCGAGAGTTCGTGACTCTGCACCGCGGTACGCCCGGCGGGGGAGGGATCACCCGCATCGGCAACAAGAGCCTTTTCATGGCCTACTCCCACGTGGCTCACGACTGTCTCGTGGGTTCATCGACGATTTTCGCCAACAGCGCCACGCTTGCCGGCCACGTCGAGGTGGGCGACGGAGCGACGGTCGGTGCATTCTCGGCGATCCATCAGTTCAGCCGGGTGGGCACACACTCCTTTCTCGGTGCATTCACGGCCGCCAACAAGGATTGTCTGCCTTTTATGAGCACCGTCGGCAACCGACCGGCCAAGTGCTATGGGCCGAACACAATCGGGCTCGAACGCAAGGGGTTTTCGGTGGAGAGCCGGAAAGCGCTCAAACGGCTGTGGCGGTTGCTTCGTGATCCGAAGCTCAACACCTCTCAGGCCATCGAGCTCATCCGCGAAGAGCTGGGCGGACAGGAGGAGGTCGATCTGGTCGTCGATTACATCGAGAGCTCCGAGCGAGGCGTCATCCTCGGTTGATCGGGATGGCTGAGATGAAGGAGTCCGACGGTGGGGCTCCCCAAACCGGCGGTGTTCGAGGAAGGCATTTCGCCGCCGTCAAATTTCGGACGTGGAGAACCGACCAGGTTCGAGGAAGTTGGTGAGAGCATGAGCGTAGACATTGAATTTGCAGATCTGACGATCAAAGATGCTCTCGATCTGGCAATTCTCGTTGAGGACGAGGCCGAGGAGCGATACCGTGAGCTCAGCGAGAGTCTCGAGACGCACAACACCGAGGATGCAGCGCGCTTCTTCCAGTTCATGATGGGTTGCGAGGCGAAGCATGGTGAGGAGCTGAGGGCCAAGCGCGAGGAGCTCTTTGGCGATGAGCCGTCTGCGGTTGATCGCTCGATGCTCTGGGATGTGGAAGCTCCCGCCTACGAGACCGCCAGGGCTCTCATGACCATCCAGGATGCCCTCGAGGTGGCGTTGTCGGCCGAGACCAAGGCGTTCGAATTCTTCGATGGCGCCCTGCCCGAGGTCGAAGACCCCGAGGTGCGGGAACTCTTTACCGAGCTGCGGCAGGAAGAGGTCGAGCATATTCAGATGGTTCGGGAGCAGATGAAGAAGCTTCCGAAGGGTGACGGCCTCGATCCATCAGACTTCGCGGACGAGCCGGTCGCTCAGTAACAGCGATCAGGGGCAGAGGCAGCGATCAGCGGCAGGTATCAGGGGCCGCAGTCAGATACAGCGGCAGATGTCAGGGGCAGTGGGCAGCGTGCGGGAGGCCGGGGTGGTCACCTCCGGGTCGTTCAGGAGGAGAAGGTAGCCGGAGGCCGTTCGATGTCAAGGGCAAGCCGGTCAGGCGGGAGTATCCGACAAACTGTGTGAGGGCAGGGTCGGTGCCATGACCTGGAGGCTCATCAATCGACAGAGCTGAGTCGACCCACTTGAGCGGCCGATACTGACGCTGTCGCTGCAGACTGCCGCTGCCTCTGATTGCTGCCGCTGTCGCTGCTTCCTGTTCCTGTCGCTGAAGCTGTTGGAGAACCTCAGGCTCGATTAACTCCGGATGAGCCGAACGTTCCAAGGTGTGAACGTTAAACGTCAAAACCTATAGCCGAACCCCAGCCCGATGACATACGGCTCGATGTCCAGAGTGACCGGTGGATAGTCCTCATCCGCGGTGCTCAGCCTCGCCTCGAGGGACGCGCCGAGGTATCGAATGTCGAGATTGACGTGCCATCGGTTGTCGACCTGGTAGTTGAGACCGACCTGGGCCGCGATACCGGCGCCGCCCTCGAAATCGACTTCTTCGAAGCCGGCCTCGCCGAGGTCTTTTGACACGTCGTAGATCGGGATGATCCACGTCAGACCGAGCCCCACGTAGGGGTCCCAGTGTCCGTACACCTTGATGTGATACTGCGCCATCGCATTCAACGGAACCAGCCACACCCGGCCGCCGTCGATGTCGCAGCATTGGCCGCCTGTGAGATCGAGCCGATAGGCGGAAGCGCCAAGCGAAAACTCGGCGCCGAATCGCTGCGAGAACATTGCGCTCACCACAAAATCCAGCCCCAGACCCGATGTCATATCGAGCCGGCTTCCGGTATCGCCCACCTCGTCGCTGGTTGTGGCCGAGGCCACGAAGAGTGCGCGGCCGCTGAGACGCCAATCCGGGTTCTGGGCGACAGCCGGACCGGCTGCCCCGACGGAAAGAACAAGGACGAACGATAGGCCGAAGATGCGATTCACGAATACTTCTCAGTAAACCATGCCGAGCCGTTCAAGCACCGTCTCGGCCTGGCCGGTCTGCTCCATCAGCTCTTCGGCTCTGCGACCGAGAGCCGAGACCAGGTCTTCGGCCGTCGGAACGACTTTCCCCCCGTGGAGGAATAACGGGCTGCCGTTGGGGTCGATATACATACCGTCTGCGGGCTCCTCGGCCTGCAGCCCGTCATACCCGGATGGCTGCTCCTCTGCATCGATGACCGCCCAGACCTTTGCGTCGAGGTGGATGATGTCGATCTTCTCGTCCTCGTAATCCTTGCGTAGCTCATTCCAGCCAGGCGCTTCGTGCGCCCCTCTCAATATCCAGATCTTGGCCATTTCAATCCTCCGCCGACAAATCATACCTTTTTCTTTTTCGATATCGACGGCAGGAACCGTCGCTCTCGAAAAAGAAAAAGACGAAGAAGATGGAAAACGAAAATCTACCGACTCGAGACTGTTCAGAATCAAGCCTTTCGGAGGTTTCGGTCGATCGCCTCGAGGGATTCGAGGGCACCGAGCGGGATGCCGATCTGGCCGTGCGGAGCAAGCGGTTCACGGGGGTTGACGCGAACCAGCGTGGCGCCGAGCCGGGCAGCTGCACGCTCCGACGTGAGCCGTACGGTTGGCACCGCGGAGCCGGCGCCGAGCTCGACAACGACTGTTTTTGCGTCGACGACCTCGTCGAGCCATGAGTCGAATCGCCGTTCCTGGGCCGAGGTGCGGCGGGGAATCCAGTGCCAGTCGCTGAACATGAGGACGTTCGGTCGCGCCAAGGACCCGCACTCGGGGCACTGCGGCAGCTCGGATACGGCGCGGAAGCTGCTCTCGTCCACTCTTACCTCGAGCCCGTCGGCGCTCCATATCTCACTGGTGCAGGGTGTCGTGCACTGCAGGTGACTCAGCGAGCCATGGCATTCGAGGATCCGATCCTCCGAGAAACCACCCCCCTGGAACTGTCCGTCGACGTTTGACGTGAACACGAAATAGCCGTGGCTGAGGCTCTCGGACCAGCGTTTCAGGATCTCGAATCCGCGATGTGGAACCGTTTCCCGATAGAGACTCAACCGGTGCCCGTAGAACCCCCACGCCAGCTCGGCATCGCGCGAGAACCACAACGGATTTGCCATCTCGACAAATGAGATGCCGAGCTTCTTCATCGGCGGGTAGGCTCTCCAGAACCCGGTGTCGCCGCGAAAATCCGGAAGACCGGAGTCCACCCCCATCCCCGCCCCGGCGGTGATGAGCATCGCCTCGGCCTCGGCCACCGCGTGGGCCGCATCCTGGACTCTGGCGTCGACTCCCTGTTCCATGAGGGAATTCTAACCTCGTGTTGTCGTTGGAGGGAGGCCGCGGCCGAGAAAATTTCTGCCGACGGTGTGGCCGAGGAGATTGGTAGTCAATACTGATTAATTGGATGGCTCCAATTAGACAATATTGGTGGTTGACGTCCGAGAATTCGACCATATATTGAAAAATGGATGGTTCCAATTCGGGAGCGGTGAATCGGAGTCAGGAGCGATGAGCATCAGACACGCAGCCACCCACGAACTCGAGATTCGAGGTCCAAAGAGACCCTGGCTCGAGGCCGCCTGCGTCCTCCTGCGACGTCTGCCGGATCATCCACGCAGCCGAGTGCTGATCGCCGAGGAGGATGGGCGTCCGATAGCCGTGCTCGGTCTCGAATTGACGTGGGCGGGCGAGGGGCATCTGGTCGAGGCCACCATCTGCGTGCTCGCTGTCGATCCCGAGTATCACCGGCGGGGCATCGGCTCGCGGCTCGTCCGATTTGCAGAAGGAATCGCACGGATCCAAGGCTGCTCGAGGGTCGATGTGGCCCCGGACCTCGAAGGGTGGGGAGACGGCCGATGTTGGCCTGGACTGGGATATTCCGACCCGGGGGTCGGTCTGCACAAGGTGCTTCAAGCGCCCATCCACGAGAGCTGTCCGTGACGGGCCGGCTTGATTTCTGTTGGTACGAGTGTGCTCGACATTGGCGGGAGGCCGTGCGTGG
>CBDTWX010000003.1:0-31575 GCA_965364305.1 uncultured Thermoanaerobaculia bacterium | reverse complement strand
GGGGCGCAGGCCATGTTGTACCAGGCCACCGGATTGCCATCGTTCACCATCAGTGCGAGCTCGAGGGAGGCGGCCAGGCGGTCGTACTGCTCCGCCGCGATGAAATCACGCGGCAGATAAAATCCGAGACCGGTGACCAGCGAGTTCATCGCGCGCCGTGCAGTCACACCCTCGATTCCCTCCTCGAGCGACCGTCGTTGCAGCTCCTTGATACGGAATCGTCGCGCCATCTGCGCCACCGGCGGCACGATCTCGGCATTCCGAAGCTCGGCAAACTGCCGGTTCATCTCTTCGAGGTACTCCCGCTCGAAGGCATCCCAGCGCTTCATCAACTTGCGCTGGCTCCGGTACTCGAGACTCCCCTCGATCTTCCAGGCGGCGGCCCGGACGTCGGCGGTGTCGCGTAAACCGACGTAAGTTCGCGCCATCTCGTTGAAGCGGCGGCTGGCCTCGATCAGCCGTTCCTCCGACTCCAACATCCTGGCATCCTCGAGATCGGCGTCGTACAGCTTCTCGACGAACTCTTGGTCGCGATCTCGTAGCTCGGATTTCATGGCCAGAAGCTCGAACCACTCAATGGCATCCAGGGCAACCTCCCGGGTCATCCAGCTGTGTCCCCCCTCGAAGATCCTCAATCGGTGAGGGTTGCCCTGCTTCGCCACGAATGCGTCCACGGCATGCATCTCGTGGTAGTTGAAGTCGGTGTCACCGGCGGTCGAGAAGATGGGTGCGTTGACTTCCTTCAGGCTGTCTGGGAAGTGGCGCGATCCGCAAGCGAGGATGCCGGCAAGCTCACCGGTGGTTCTCGAGAGCACGTAGGCCACCGCCCCACCCCCCGAGAAACCGGCAGCATAGATACGGTTGTAATCGGCCGGGAGGCGATCGTGGACCTCGGGCCACAACGCCGCGATGGCCTTTTCGTTCGGCTCCCAGGGCCCGTCCGATTGCGTATTGTCGGAGCTGACGAGGATCCAGCCGTGAGCATCGGCGGCCTCTCGGAAGAGCTCGGCGGCCAGGAGCGAGCGACCACGCGGGTCGAAGACCAGCAGGACCGGCCACCGCCGATCGGTGGTGAAGCCCCGGGGAAGGTAGAGCGTGTAAGTCTGGCTGGCGTCGCTTGCGCAGGAGATGTCCTGCACCATCTCGCCTACCGCGACCCGAAGCGGAGGGACTTCCGCACCAGGGACGGCAATCGAAAAGCCCATCACGAACACGAGAATGATATGTCGCATGCGGGAGGTACGAATCCCCGTGGCGAGAGGTTTCGGGTGGCGCATCAAAACGTTCTAACGTTAAAACGTTGAACGTTGTGGCCGCAGGATTCCCATACAATGAACCCGTGAGGATCATCACGACCCATCTTTCGGCCGATTTCGACGCTTTTGCGGCGGCGGTCTGTGCGGTGCGGCTCTTTCCCGGCTCGAAGGTCGTGTTTCCGGGGTCGCAAGAGGTCGCCGTGCGCCGTTTTCTGGCGGAAGCCGACATCAGCTACCCAGAGCTCAAGCTGAGGCGGGCACGCACGGCGAAGATCGAGCACGCTGTGGTGGTGGATACCAGGAGCCCGGCACGCCTCGGAGAGGTCTACGCGATCATCGAGAAGAGCGGCTGCCCGATCACCGTGATCGACCACCACATGGAGGAGGAGGACGGAGGGATCGAGGCGGAGGAAACTTTCGAGGGTCCGTTGGGAGCGACCTGCAGCATTGTCGCCGAGCTCTACCGCGAACGCGAGATCGAGCCTTCCGTCGAGGAGGCAACCCTCCTCCTGATGGGTATTTATGAGGACACAGGCGGGCTCTCGTACCGCGAGACCACGCCAGAGGACCTGCGGATCAGCGCATGGTTGATCGAGCGGGGGGCGTCACTGGCATGGGTGAGGCGATGGGTCCTCAAGGCTCTGCAACCCGAACAACTCGAGCTCCTCAATCGTATGGTCGAGGCGACCGAGGAGATCGACATCGCGGGCGTTCCGGTGGCGCTGGCGATGATTGACGTCGATCGATACCACGAGGAGGCCGCATTTGTGGTTCATCGTTGGATCGAGATCTTCGAGATCGCAGTCGGTGCTGTGATGCTGGTCCGTCCGCCCAATATCAACCTGATCCTGCGCTCGCGGCTCCCGGGTCTTCACGTAGGCCGAGTCGCGCAGTCGTTCGGCGGCGGTGGTCATGCGACTGCTGCATCGGCCCGAATTTCGGGCTCGATGCCGGTCGAGGTGCGCGAACAGCTACTCGACATCCTCGCCATTCAAATGCCCCCGCCAGCCACGGCGATCGACATCGCGGCCCGAACGATCTTCTCGGTCGACGATGTCAACTCGGTCGCGGAGACCAAAGACCGGCTCAACGAACTCAGGGTCAACGCACTGCCGGTACGCGACAGCGAGACCGGCGAGCTGGCCGGTCTCGTGACCCGGCAGATCCTCGACCGAGCGCTCAGCCATGGCATGGCGGACCGTCCGGTACGTTCGATCATGCAACCAGATCTGCCCATCGTGTCGGCCGCCACCCCGCTCAAAGATCTCGGCGAGCTCTTTCTCGAACGATCCCTGCGTTTTGTCGTGGTGGAAGAGGCCGGTCGCCCTATGGGCATCATCACGCGCATGGATCTTTTTCGCCGGCTTTTCGAGCACCAGCACACTGCGGGATCGACGCTCGACCACCGCATGGCCGGCACCCGACCGATCAGCCAGCCCATTGCGCGACTGTTGCGCGAGACCACTCCGACCTGGGTGCAGCGCCTCCTGAACGCCGCTGGACGGGTCGCGGATTCCCAGCGAGTGTCCGTCTACCTGGTGGGGGGGATGGTGAGAGATCTGTTGCTCAAACGTCCGAACGAGGACGTGGATCTCGTGGTCGAGGGTGACGGTATTGCGTTTGCGGAGGAGCTCGCGAACGTCCTCGACGGAAGGCACCATCCCCACGCCCCGTTCCTCACGGCGGTGGTGACTCTACCGGACGGTCTGCGGGTGGACGTCGCCTCCGCACGCACCGAGTTCTACCGCACGCCTGCCGCGTTGCCCGAGGTCGCCACGTCGCTCATTCGCCAGGACCTCTACCGGCGCGACTTTACGATCAACTCATTGGCGATCGTGCTGTCTGGTGACCGCTACGGGCAGCTGGTCGATTTTTTCGGCGGACGGAAGGACATCCAACACCGCGAGATTCGGGTGCTGCACTCGCTCTCCTTTATCGACGATCCGACGCGGGCGTTACGGGCGGTACGGTACGCGCGACGACTGGGCTTTACGATTGCATCCGACACCCGCCATCTCATCGGCACCGCTCTCGATGAGGGGGTCTTCGAACGACTCACGGGCCAGCGTCTTCGGCGCGAGCTCGAAACCCTCCTCGCAGAACCCCACCCCACATCGGCCCTCGCTCTGGTCGCCGATCTCGGCCTGCTGTCGGCGATCTGCTCGGATTTCGTATGGTCGGAAGCCGTCCAAAGCTATCTCTTGGCGGTCGAAGGACAGCTTGCATGGCACCAGCTCCAGGGACTCGGTCGTTCGCCCGAAAGCTGGGTGTTGTATCTCGGCGGCCTCTGTCTGAGCAGTGGGTCCGATGCGGTGCCCCAAGTCGTTGACCGGCTCAATCTGGCCGGTGCCCTTCGTGATCGATTCGGCGCGCTGCCCGAGGATGTGTCGATCGTCAAAAGCGCGGCCGACCCGGATCTTCCCCTGTCGCGGCGGGTCCGCCTGGTAGAGGACCGGCCCGCGGAGGCGCTCCTGCTGGCGATGGCCGATCTCCCGCTCGACAGTCGCCGTGCAGTAGCCGCCGCGGCCGAGGCGGCCGTTCGGGTGAAGGTCCCCGTCCGCGGACAGCAGCTGATCGACGCCGGCGTCCCTCCAGGCCCCCACATCGGCCGCACTCTCAAACTCACCCGCGACGCCATCATCGATGGCGTGATGGAGGCCGACGAGGCATCGGCCTGGGCGCTCGAAACGGCACGCTGTCTCGGCGCCGAGGAGGAGGGGCAGTGATCCACCGTTTCGTTTCCGGTTTCGGTCTGCTCATCGCAGCCACCGCAGCCGCGCAGGCTCCGGTGCCGGTTGCCGAGCGGATCGTCACCCAACGGGATCAGAAGACGCGGGTCTCGGTTTTCAGTAATCGAGCCGTCGTGGTGTCAGTGTTGAAGGGCGATGAGAAGGACTTCTTTCGTCGCATCACGCTCGACGAAGATCCGTATCTGGTCTATCTGACAGCCCTGCAAACCAACGCCGAGGGTCTTGAGAGGAATCCGGTTTCGTCCGATGTCGGAGCCGCGGACTACAGTGTGCAGGTGACGCTTCACATCGGTCCGGGCGCTCCTCGACTGATCCGTTTCCCGTCCATGGCAATCGTCTCCCTCGAGCTCTCACGGATCATGGGTATTTTCGATGATCTCCACCAACAGGTCCTCGACGCCAGTCCATCCGCCGAAGAGATCCGCACCTGGGAACCCCACGAGGGTGATCGGGTGCAGCTCTTCAGCGGCGTTTACGCCGAGGTGGTCGAGGTTTGGAGCGACGGGATGTTGGTCCTCGAGCACGAGAAAACGTTTATCCGGGAGGTCGTGGCCCCGGACTTCCGCGACCAGGTGATCCTGCACATCGTGGAAACCGAGCCGTGAGGATCACCGGTGGAGCGTGGCGCTCTCGACGGCTCGCCGGGCCCACGCGATCGATGCCGTTGCGACCGACGCCGGACGCTATGCGCGAGAGGGCCTTCGCCGTCCTCGGTGACCGGGTGAGCGACGCCCGTTTTCTCGACCTTTTCGCCGGCACCGGCTCGGTCGGCCTCGAAGCCCTTTCCCGCGGCGCTCGGTCGGTCGTGTTTGTCGACAGCCACCGTTCGGCTGCCCGCCTCGTCCGAGCGAACTGCGAAAACCTCGACCTCGACGAGAGTCGCGCGCGGCTGATTGTCCGCCCGGCGCTCGAAGCCGTGCACGAGCTTGCCGTAAAAGGCGACGCCTTCGATCTCGCGTGGGCCGACCCACCCTTCGAGAGCTGGCAGGCCGGCCTGGAAGCGTTGGCCACCGCTTTTCAATCTGGGCTCCTTTCGCGGCACTCCGTCGCCTGCCTCGAGTGCCCCTCCAAGGCCGATGTCAAGGGCTCGCTGCCACCCGATCTCGAGTTGGTGCGCGATCTTGCCGGCGGCGCCTCGCGGGTGGTGATGATCGCGCGGTCCTGACCCGTCCGCAGATCTCACCAGATGTCCCCTACGATCTGCGAGCTATCCGTTAACTGCTCGCCGGAGGGCGCGGACCTCTTCGTGCAGCTCGCCTGCCGCGGCGAGAACATCCGGCAACGGTGACGTCACAGGTTTCGACTCGACGGCCGGAAGTTGATCGGGGTCGCCGAGACCGGCGTCGCGCAGCTGTTTCAGGCGTTCGAGGATCAGATCGCGAATAGCTGGCGCGTCCTCGACGCCCCGGAAGTAACCGATATGACCGGATTTCTCCTCGCTCTCGCCTTGCTGCGGTGCCTTGGCTCCGCCGCCCGCGGTGCGAACTCGAAGATTGGCGATACCGAGGAGCCTTTCGATCGGACCCTGCCGGATCGAGACCTCCTGAACGTTGGCGAAGGTCAGAGTCATCTCGCTGACCTTCCAGACACCTTCGCGGATGCGCAGGCTGCGGTCCGTGACGATGTACCACCGCAGCTCCCAGTCGAGGATGACCGGGAGCACCGAGAGAGGTAGCTGCACCAGAAAGCCGACCACACCGACAACCTCGAGCCACCCGAGAACCCTCAGAATGATGGGTCTGTGGGGCACGTCGGTGAGGACATCGATCTTCCCGGCACCGATCTGATTCAACACGACGATGGCCGTGATGAGACCGACCAGGGTGAAGAACTGACCGACGCCCCAGTTGAGAAGCTTGAGCTGAAGGTAGCGCCTCGATGCTCGAAAGACCCTCGCGCTGTCCGTCGCGCCCGCCGGGAGATTGGGTTCAGGCGGCACCTTGAGGAGCCGCAGCATCAGGGATTTGAGGCCGCCAATCATGGCAGCTCGCCCCTTTCGCGTCCATCGAGGGCCTCACGAACCGCCCGCAGCTCGGCTGCAACCTCACGAAGAGAGCGGGCCACCTCCTGCATCGCCGCGGCGTCGCCTCCCGCCGCCGCCACAGGTGCTCCCTGAGCAGCACCCAAACGATCGCGGCTCCCCCGCATGCGCGTGTAGAGATAGTCGCGAATCGTCTCGAACTCGAGGAGCCCTTCGAGGGTCATTTCAGCGCCCGAGCTTCCGCTCGCCGTCTGAACCTCGATTCGCGCCAGATTCAACCAGCGTTCGACGAAGTTCGACCGCAGGTGGATGTCCTGGATCCGGGCGTACGTGAGGTTGATCTCGCGCCGAAAGAGAACACCCCAGCGCATGGAAATGCCCTCCTCGTCGAAGCGATAGCGCAGGGTGTGATAGCGAAAGTAGAGCGGGATCAGGAGGATGAAGAAGAGCGGCCCGAGAACGAACGATGACAGCAGGTAGTACGTGAAGAGGTTTGAAGCTGGGCGTTCTATGGCGAAGATGGCGGATTGGTCGAGGTTGTTTGTCGCGTTCATGGGATCAGTCTACACCCGAGAAGTGGACACTGTTCCGACATCGAGGCGGCACGTATCCGCGCACGCCTCCCGAGCGAACGCCAGGCACCTCCGCCGCATCTTGCTCGCCTGTCCGGAACGCGAGGACTCAAATGCACGGGGCGGGCGGAAATCCCGAATTCCGAATTCCAAATTCCGAATTCGACGAGCCTGTCACTCACTTCCATCGGGTCCGCGAGGCGCAATGCGCTCCTGCAAACGACAACAGGAACTAATCTTGATAGTATGTGCGACGGGGGTACCTGATGGCATTGCTCCGCCCGAAGACAGAACGACGACGCACCGCCTTTCGCTCATACACCGTGATCCGGTGTCCCTACAACGGGCACCAGGTTTCGTTCTGCCGCGGACTGTGCGAGCCGGTCGAGAGTCACGGCCATTGCGGCCGTCTAGCCGCCCACGCAATGATCGGCCGCCATCAGGCCGCGATTGCCAGCTACAAGGCTCGGCCCCTCAAGTACGGGTCGGATATTTGATCCGACAATTTTGAATTCTCAATTTTGAATTTTGAATTCCCCACCACCCACCCGTCCGGACAAACCGCAGATCACGCAGATAGACGCAGATAGCGTTCACCATGGCGCCTGTCGACCAGAAAGGGTAGGCGGGTCCTTTTAGGGCCCGCGGGTGGGTGGGCGGAACGTTCTAACCTTCAAACGTTGAACGTTGTGGGCGGATCGAGTATCCAGTATCTGGTATCGGGTGGTCGGGCGGGTGCGGGTCGGTGGATCATGGTTCGAGGGCCGAGTACCACGCCATCATCCCGGCCCGGACGTCCTCTTCGGTAACCTCCTGACCGATCAGCTCTGTGAAGTTCAATCCTTGCACCGAAAACAGATACTCGACCAACAGATGCCACCGGAAGTGGCGTCGGTCGAAGGTCGTGGCGGGCGGCCGCCAGTTGTCGTCGTCGAGCAGATAGGCGATGCGATCCCGAAGATCGAAATCGGGATCCGACAACGTCGCCGCCGCATTCGCTTGGTAATCGGCATATCCCTCCGCCTTCCAGAGCGGAATCTGCCGGGCCTCGCGATACCCGACCTCTGAAAACACCAGATCGTGTGCGACCTCGTGAGCGATCGCGGCAGACCACGACCCCTGCAATCTCGAGTGCTCCGGCCGACCACCGTGACGTCGGCCGACGGCCTCGATCACAGCCGGGGAAAAAAAGGCATTCCCGGCCATCGAAATGACCAGCGCCTGCCCATAGTGGCGTTTCCCCGAAAGCCTGTTGAGAGTGGCGAAGAGCCGCTCTGACCGGCAGATGAAGATCCGGATATCCGGGGTGCCGCGGTAGAGCTCCATCGCGTCGACCCGTCCCCTCGCGTCCTCGAGAACGAGCTCGAGGTCCTCGCGGATCTCGCGATCGGAGTAGACGCTGAAGCCGGCGTGCTCCAGGTGATGGGGAAAGAACGGGTAGGGAAAGAAGAACACGGAGAGGTACAGGCCGGTGAGCGCGATGACGACTGCTAGCCCCCACAGGAACCTCTTCGCGATCTTTCGTACACCGATCTCCCCCCACCCCCCCGGACGTCAACCGATCCATCGAATTCTACGGTGACGACCCGTCCCGGTTGCGGCATTTGCCGACCGCCGCCGCCGTTCGCTGCCCCTGGCTCTGTCTCTGCTCGCTGCCGCCGATCCTGAAGCGGTCACCATCCTGAAGCTGACCCTGACGGGGACCCCGGCATGATCAGCCGCAGTCCATTCATCGACAACCCGCTCGAAGAGTCATCGAATCGCCCCACGTGTTGACTCGGAAAGCATGCAGGTAGACGGGAGAGTCCACGGAGATCTCGATTCGTTTTTCCCGGCCGTCCACATCTGGATTCATTTTCTTCATCACGTTGTCGATCTGAATCAACTCGCCGCCTTCAACGATCCATGAGCGCGCGCCTTCGACAGCTCCATCCCCACCGTCGACGAGGGTGACGTTCACCCGAGCGGTCTCGGACCCCGGGTTGAAAATCGCGAGATGGCTGCGCTCCTTTTCGCCCCCTTGCATTTGCTGTCGAAGACCCATGACGTGCCATATGGAACCCGGAGTCACGAGGTCGGCGCTGGACAAACCGGGAAGATAGGTCCCAGCGGTGCCGATGATCTGACGACTCTCCCGATCGCGAAGAATGGCGAACTCGCGACCCGAGGCGCTGATGCGGGCTGCATTCGCCGACTCGAGGACCACAGAGCCAACGGTGTCGTGGATATCGAAGACCTCGCCGACGAAATTCGCAAAACCGATCGCCTCACCTGCAGCGACAATAATTGTCCGCGAGTCCATCACTCCGGGCCGACCCCTCTCGCAAAAGTGAGCTGTCACTTCGGCCTCGAAATCGGAGTGATTGGCGAGCATCGCCGAGCCTGCGAACTCGTCGATGCCACGGATCGAGCCGATCTCCAGGATCGTCACCCGTTCGGCCCCGCGGATCACTGGATGCAGGGTGGTCGGGTCCGACGTTCCGGAGTACGAACCCGTTCCATCGAGCACCGTCGCATAGGCGACTGCCCTGCCCGAGGTGACACTGACCTCGACGATCACGTCAGTGACGGTGCCGATACCGAAATGGCGGTGAATATCGTCGATCTGCGAGTTCTCGCCGGCGTCGAGACTGAGGACGACCGGTTGAGCGATGGGGTCACCCATCCGCAAAGCCGGGGCAACGGTCACCGTTGTCGCGTCTTCGATCGCCATCACTCCGACATTGACCCGATAGGTCGAGGGGTCCTCGGTGGTCATCAGATAGCCCACCTCGTCTTCTCTCATGGCGTCGTAGCTTCTGATTGCGGGGAAATAGGTTCCGTACTCCTCACCGGAGGGGTTTTTGGCTGAGACAAAGGATTGGACCATCAGATCGTCTGCGAATCCGGGGTCCCCTGTGATGAGGAGGCTCCCAACTGCGTTGTGACCCGCTCTGATTCCAAAGAGTTCTGCCAGTGGATCTTCGATGATGTCCATCACTCCCGGCAAAACGGTCCTGCTGACGGTAACCGTTGCGCCGCCCATATCCAGCCTGGGCGTGAATGTGAGCTCGATCTCGCGATCACGATCGGAGATGTTCATCAGATGGAGAATGGAGCTGAAATATGCGCCGCGTCCTTTGACGCGAGCTACCGAAGGGACCGCAATCGACTCCTGCGCGGGCTCGATGTCACTGGTGTAGATCCAGGTTTCGTCGGACAGCACCTGTGGGAATGACCAGGCGTCGATCACCCCGCCGTGGACGAGAACCTGAAATGCGGCGCCGTCCCCCTTGCCCGGTGGCACGAGACCTGCCGTCATCTCGGCCAGACCGAAGGGAAGGTCGGATTTCCGGTGCCACCCACGTGTCGCCACATCGAGCTCCCACACCTCGGCGATCGTCTCCGGCCAGAACGCCTCGCGGATGCCGCCGAAGACGATCATCGAACTCGCAACCGCCACCGCCCTGTGGTCGGCGACGGGCTCGGGTCGCGCGCCGGTCGTCGAGACCTCGCTCCAGGAGTCCAACTGGGGATCATAGCGGTAGACCTCATTCAGCAACCCGCCGTCGCCGCGACCGCCGAATACCCACACCTGGCCGTCGGCGACGACTGCCGTGTGGTCGGAGAGTGCTCGCGGCAGGTCGGCCCGACGGAGCCAGCTGTTGCCGCTCACACTGTACTCCCAGACCTCGGACGATCGACCGGGATAGTAGCTGCACATTCCTCCGACGAGAAGCATGGAATCCGTCTCCTCGAGCCGGACCACCGGAGATTGGCTGCACGATCCGGGATTGGCGCCCGGAACCTCGATCTCCTCGATCTCGACCTCGAAGCCTCCGTCTCTGCGTTCGATCCGGTATGACAGGACGACACCCAGGCTCTTCAACTCGTCATTGATGTCGGAACCGCCGAATCCGTTGGCTCGACCGGATCCGACCGAAACGATCGAGTGTCCGTAGACCGCGGGCGCGTTGGTGTCGACCTCGGTCCAGTCTGCGCCTTCGAGCAGCCACACGCCGGACACCGGCTTCGCGTTCAACACCGCCGGAAGTCCGCCATGGAGGAGGTAGACCCAGTCGCCGTCGCCGAGATCGATGTAGGCGCCACCACTATTTTGCAGGGCGGCCGGCGGGTTGCCCGTGGCCAACCTTGCGAACTCATCGGTCTCGCCAGATACGGCAACGAGCATGGCGAAACATCCGATGATCAATCCCTGGGTTCGATATGTAGTGTTCATGGCGACCTCCGGTGTCGAGATGGAACGCTCATCGTTCCTCAATCCAGATCACGAAATGGCGACAGAAAACCCGCACAGCCGGGCTCCAGGTTTGCCGACCTCGTCCCCATCGCGTGCTAATCTCGTGCGAGATGTCTGCAGCCGAAGAGGTGTCGCGAGAGCGAATCGCCACAATGGTTTCCGAGCTGGTCGACGGAAAACCTGCGGACGAGCTGTTTCCCTTGGTCTACAACGAGCTGCGGCGGCTCGCTCAATGGCAGATGGGAAACGACTCCGGAAACACGCTCCAACCGACCGCGCTGGTCCACGAGGCCTATCTGCGGCTGGTTGATCGTTCGGAGAGCGGTTGGCGGGGCCGGACCCATTTCATCGCCTTCGCTTCGAAGGTGATGCGCAACCTCCTCGTCGATCAGGCGCGTCGCCGAGCCAGCGCAAAACGCGGCGGCGACCAACGACGGGTCACGCTCGCCGAGCCGGTTTCGCCGTTTGAAAACCGCGACCTCGACACCGATCAGCTCCTCCATCTCACCTCGGCGCTCGATCGGCTATCGTTGGAGGACCCACGGGCGGCCCACATCGTCGAACTCAGGTACTTCGGAGGCCTCAAGGTCAGCGAGGTGGCGGAGCTTCTCGGTGTTTCGAAACGAACCGTCGAGGGCCACTGGACCCACGCCCGGGCGTGGCTGTTTCGTGAGTTGAGCCGCGGAGCCGAACCGTGAACGACTCTCATTTCCGACGGGCGCGAGAGATATTCGTCGAGGCAGCGGCAAAATCGGGGGATGAGCGAAAAAGTTTTTTGACCGAGGCGTGCGGCACAGATGATGAGCTCCTCGCCGAGGTCGAGGAGCTGCTGCGATTCCACGACGCCGCGCCCGGCGGCGAATCCCAGATCGAAACACCTCTGCGGCCGTCACCCGCCCCGACGCAGGAACCCGAGAAAATCGGACCGTACCGAATCCTCCAGACCATCGGCACCGGCGGCATGGGCAAGGTGTACGAGGCCGAACAGGCCAGACCTCTGCGCCGAAGGGTGGCCCTCAAGGTCATCAAATGGGGCATGGACACCGAGCAGGTGGTCGCGCGCTTCGACTCCGAGCGGCAGGCGCTTGCGCTGATGGATCACCCGAACGTGGCCCACGTCTTTGACGCCGGCGCCACCGAAGAGGGTCGGCCGTACTTCGTCATGGAGTTCGTCAAGGGCGAGCCGATTACGGACTACTGCGACCATCGTCGTCTGACGACCCGCAATCGGCTCGAGCTCTTCATCCAGGTGTGCCGTGGCGTACAGCACGCCCATCAGCGCGGCATCATCCACCGTGACCTCAAACCGTCAAACGTGCTGGTGACGGAGGTCGACGGCACCGCGACACCGAAGATCATCGATTTCGGTGTCGCAAAAGCGACCTCGCAACATCTCACCGAGGAGACGATCTTCACCGAGCTCGGCCAGTGGATCGGTACCCCCGAGTACATGAGCCCGGAGCAGGCGGGCATGACGGGCCTCGACATCGACACCCGGACCGACGTCTACTCACTGGGTGTGTTGTTGTACGAGCTTCTGGTGGGGATCCAGCCGTTTGCACCGGACGAGCTGCGAAGCTCGGGTTTCGATAGCATGCGGCGCAAGATCCGCGAGGAGGACCCTCCACGGCCGAGCACCAGGATCAGCACGATCGGAAAGACCTCGACCGACACAGCAGATCACCGCCGGACGGACCCGCCGACCCTGGCACGTCTGCTTCGTGGTGATCTCGACTGGATCGTCATGAAGTCGCTGGAAAAGGACCGCAACCGGCGCTATGGGTCACCCGCGGAGCTTGCGGCCGACGTCGACCGTCATCTGGCCCACAAGGCCGTCCACGCGAGCCCGCCCAGCACCACCTACAAGGTGGGCAAATTCGTTCGCCGTCACCGCCGGGTGGTCATTGGCGCAGGACTGGTGTTTTTTGCGCTCGTGGCGGGTCTTGCGGTGGCCACAGTGGGCATGGTGCGCGCACGGCGCGCCGAGCGACTCGCCAACACCCAGGTGGAGCTCATGATCGGCATGTTCGATTTGCTCGACCCCATGCGCGACACCCTCGACCCCGGCGAGACGGGGAATGGCGAGAGCACGGCCGAGGCCCTGCTCTCCCAAGCTCAGGAGAGGATCGACACCGAACTCGGTGACGAACCGCTGGTCCGCGCCCAGCTCAACGCGACCCTCGGCCGTATCTACATGAACCTCGGGCTCCACGAACAGGCGCTCGCTGCCTGGCAGGAGGCCCACCAGATTCGGCTCGAAGAGCTGGGGGACGATCACCCCGATGTGCTGACCAGCACCCTCAGCCTCGGATCCATCCACGATGTCATGGGGAACTACGAGGCCGCCCTGGTTCATTTTCGGCGTGCGGCCGATATGAGGGCGCGAATCCTGGGCCCTGATCACCCGGACACCGCTGAGAGCCTCAACTCGCTCGCATTCGGACTTTGGCGCAACGGTGAGTACGACGAAGCCGCCCCGCTTTTCGAGCGAGCTCTCGCGATCCGTGTCGAGGCATTCGGGCCGGACCACGCGGTCGTCGGAGACACCCTCTACATGCAGGCTGTATTGCTCCGCGACATCGGCGAGTACAAACGGGCGCGAAACGGCTTCGAGAGGGCTCTAGCCATCCGGGAGACCTTTTACGGTACTGATCACACGGCTGTCGCATGGGTGGCCCACAACTACGGTCTGCTGTTGGACCAGCTCGGCGAAAACGATCGCGCGCGGGCCAACTTCGAACGGGCTTTGGCCATCCAGGAAGCGACCTTCGGACCCGAAAACTTCATGGTCATCTCGCCGCTCCTCGGGCTCGCCATGTTGGACCTCGAGGATGGCGATCTCGAGCCTGCACGGCAACGCGCGGCGCGCGCTGTCAGACTCCAGGAGCTCAACCACGGAGCCGATCACCACTTCGTGGCCAGCGGTCTCGATGTGCTCGGGCGTATCGAGCAGCGCGCAGGCGACTACCGGCTCGCGAAGACACACCTCGAACGTGGTCTGCGGCTCCGGGAGGCAGCCGTCGGAGGCAATCATCCCCAGGTGACGACCAGCCTCTACTGGCTCGCGCGGCTCAACTTCGCTGAAGGATCGTTCGAGTCAGCGGCGGAACTCTACGAGAGGCGCCAGACCATTCTGGATGACGCGTTCGGGCCCGGCCATCGCGAGGCGATTCTCAATCAGATCAGCCTCGCGTGGGCGCACGCCCGATGCGGGCGGCTCGACGACGCCGCCCGGCTCTATCATGAGTACGGGCGGGCGGCCGCAAACCTGTTCAACGCTGATCCTGTCAGCTCGAGCACAGATCTCTTCAACCTCGGCTGCCTGGCCACCCTCCTGGATCAGCGCCGCGACGCCGTGCGGTGGCTGCGGCTTTCCCTCGATCTCGGCCTGGACCCGAAGAGGCTGCACGAAGATCCGGATCTCGCCAATCTCCGCGGAGACCGTGAGTTCGAGGAATTGCTGAAGGAGATCGGCACGCGGTCCGCTCCGAGATGAAGTCGTTCCACATTCGGAGATTCTCGATGCTCACTGCCGGGCCGTCGCCCGGTGCGGCGAGAGGCGGCGTAGACCCACGAACCGCAGGTTGCGCAGCCACCTGACCGGTCCCGGCTTTCCCTTACCGGGGACAAAAGTCATGTCCCACCAGCTGTTCTGGTTGGCCCAAAAACGAAATGTGCTCGCGTGGATGTTTTCCAGGATCCTCGTAATCCGCTGCGCCGGGTTGTTCGGATCGGGTGCGGTCATTAGAAGCTCGCCGTTCTCGTACTCCACGACCACCTCGAATTCGAATCCGTCCTCGTAGACCGCGTCGTAGACGCCGGCGTACCTGGACCAGGTCGACGGGTTGCTGGGCTCACTCATGTCCTGCATCGTGAACCCGACTCCGTTTTCGAGGATGCATTCGACGGCTTGCTGCACACCGTTGTACGCTCGCGACCACGAGTTGGCGAGGATCGCGACGGCGAATCGCTCCCGTGGCATCCACGCCACCATCGCCACCCAGCCCGGAATGCCGCCGCCGTGCGACACCAACCGACCGTCCGGATAGTCATCGACATAGAGCCCGTATCCGTAGGCGCCACCACCGATACTCGTAGGCCAGCCAGCGTGATGCAGTAAAGGGACCCGCGGCGTCTGCGCCGACAGGCTCGACCGACGACTGAGCACGTTTTCTCCCTTGCGGATCATGACCTGCGCCCACCGCGCCAGATCGTGCGCCGAGGTGAAACCGTCGACCATCTCGACATAGTCGTCGGGTGCATAGATCTGTCCTTCGTCGGCGTGGCCAAAACTGAAGTTGCCGTTTGCGACCGCCATCGAGGGGTGCCTTGTCGAGTCGACCATCCCGGCCGGCCGATAGATCTCCGCCTCGACGTAGTCGTTGAACGACATCCCGCTGGCTCGTTCCACGACCAGGTCGGCAAGCGCAAAGTTAGAGTTCGAGTAGTTGAAGAACGCTCCCGGTCTGCCGAGGAGGGGAACCTCGTCGAGGGTCGAAACCCAATCCGACAGTGATCCTTCCGGCGACGAGCGAAAGCTTGGAATGCCGGCGGTGTTGTCGATCAGGTTCCGCACGCGCATCTGGGTGGCCGACCAGAGACCGGGTAAGAAGTGGAGTTCGGGGACGTACTCGGTGACCGGATCATTCAAACCCACAACACCCTGGTCCACGAGGCGCAGGATGGCAGCGGCGGTGAACATTTTGCCTACTGAGCCATGGCGGAACAAGGTGTGTTCGTCGACGGCGCCACCCTGATCACGGTGCTTGACGCCGTAACCTCGCTCGTAGGCAAACTCGCCGTCGACGAGGATCGCGACTGCCAGGCCGGGAATGTCGAACTGCGACATCGCGTCCTGAACGCACGCGTGGACAACAGACCCGATGGCGACCTTGCCTTCGTTTCTGGCCTCGCGTTGCATCTCCTGAGCTGTGCCGATCTCGGCGCCGAGCAGGACCCAAACAGCGGTCAAGACGATTGGTGTGGAACAGCGGTTTGACTGAGTGAAGAGCTTCCATTTCATGGTGACCTCCGCGTCGGGTCGTTTCATCCCGCCCGACACTCCAGATCACGAATTCGGTGCCAGAATCCCGCACATATCCGGAGTTCGCCAGGGATCAGTCCTCTTCAGTGGCTGCGCAAGCGACCGCCGAAAGATGGCGTTCAGACTTTCACGCACACTGATCCACGAATTCTGCGCGAATTCCGGAAGTGCGGCTGACCAGTCGGTTGTCGGAACCCGACACCAACACCGCGTCAATTCCCGTCAGAAACCCTCGAGCCGCGCATCCAGGAGCTCGTCGAGCTTTTTCTTCGGCTGGTAGTGGTGACTGAGCACCTGGCCGTCGAGGACAATGCAAAACACCCCGTATGGAGATGGCGCCGTTTCCCGAATCTCCTGGGCACTCGACAGCTCGACTTCTCGGACCTTCAGACCGCGCTCGCGGCCGGCATCGAGAGCCGCCGTCACCGCGTCGTCGAGGTAGGGGCACTGATCGGTGCGGACGACGGTCAGGCCCTCGCCGAAGCTCGCCGCCCTGTCCGCCCAGTCGGTCGGAAACCGAGGCGGTGGCGCCGGCTCGAATTTCGTTGCCAGCAGCTCGTAGCCCGGCGGTGCGTGATCCGCTGCCTCGAACCCCTGTCTCAGGAGGAGCCTCTTACCCATCAGCCAGTTGCCCTCGCTGGTGACCATCGCCACGCCCCGGGCGCCACTGCGTTGTGCGTCCGCGAGACATTCCCCGAGGAGCAGCTTTGCAAAGCCCTTTCCCTTGCTCTTGCCGACCACCCAAAGACAGTGGATGAACAGATATCCCGAGGCCTCGACCGGCCGCCACGCGAACTCGCCCGGGATGTACTCGATGAAGCCGCGGCCTCCCTCGGACAGATCGAGCATCTTGATGCGAAGACCCTCTTCGAAGCGCGCCTTCAACCACCTCAGCTTGCGTTGGTAGCCATCGGACTTCCTACGGCTCATGAGACAGAAGAATCCCGTTTCATCGACGGTGCCGAGCGTGACGTCAACGGTTTTCATCATCGATTTCACCCATTCCGACGAACAGCCATCATCCTCGTCGAGGTCTCGATCCGATTGGCGCGGAGACGTCCGACACGCGGCGCGATGACTTCGACTTCAGCCTAGCACGATGCTCCCGAGCCGTAAGATCGCTGTCCCTGATACGATTTCGCGACACGCGACGTCGGTTGAGGCGACGAGGGGGTTTCAATGCGATCGTATATTGCTGTGGCTTCAGTGTTGGTCCTTCTGGCACCCGGCGGCCTGGCTGCGGCCGACCGGGCGAAAGAAGAGGCGGCTATTCGCGAGGTCGTCGAACAGATCAACACGATCCACAATCGACACGAAGTGGAACCTCTGGTGGCCTTGTTCGACGAGACGGTGGAAAACTGGACGGGCGAAATCCGAGGCCGCGCCGCTTACGAGAAAGCCATCGCCGGTCTGTTCGAGCGGGAAGGAAAACGCCTGCAGAAGGAAGTGGAGGAGGTGGGAATCGTCTTCGTGACCGATGACGTGGCCATCTACAAGTCCCGCCGGCAGGTGACGGGTGAGGTCGACTCTGCGGGAAACGAGCTGCCGCCGCAGACGGTGAAGCTCGCCCGCATCTTCGTCAAACGAGAAGATCGGTGGTTTTTGTCAGCATGGTTCGCCATGCCGGTGGACGAAGACGTTCGAACGTTCAAACGTTGAACGTCGCAGCGTTTTGACGTTGAAGGTTAGGTTGTTCGGCTCATCCGGAATGACGTGAGGTCGAAACAGGGGCATCATCGCCGAAAGCTGCCAGCAACCGCGACAGGGTGCAGCGGCAGATGACAGCGTCAGAATTCAGCGGCCGCGGCTGCTACAGTCGGCCGTGACAGTAGCTTGTGTGTTGGGCACGGCATGGTCACCTCCGGGTCGTTCATGGGGTGATGGGGTAGCCGGTGAGGTCGGTGGTGTCAAGGGCTAGCCGGCCTCGAAGGCCGGTCGTACCGACCCTTGACGCCACCGACCTCGCCGGCTGGGGGAGGGGCATGAACGACCCGGAGGTGACCATGCTCGACGCGATCCCCAACAGCAACCTCATCGCTTACCGCAAAGCCCTCGAGGCTGCAGGCATTGCATCGCGGAAGGGCAACAACCGCCTTGCAGCTCTTTGACGAGGTTCGCGCCATGAGCTGGCGGTTGCTCCACCCAACACAATGACTGGCAAATGTACCCGTTCAGGGAACGTGGATTCGTCTATCTGCGCCTATCTGCGTGATCTGCGGTTTCTCCTTTGGGTAGGCGGGTGGCGCCCTACGCGCCCTTCGTCTTCTTCGGCCGCTGGTTGGCGGCGAGCACCCGTTTCCGAACGCGGATCGCGCCCGGTGTGATCTCGACCAGCTCGTCGCCGTCGATCCACTCGATGGCCCGGTCAAGAGTCATCCTCCGCGGCGGCGCTAACCGCAGGGCCTCGTCGGCGCCGGCGGCGCGCATGTTGGTGAGCTTCTTCTCGCGGGTGATGTTCACGTCGAGATCGTTGTCCCGGGCGTTTTCGCCGACGATCATGCCTTGGTAGACCTCGGTGCCCGGGTGGACGAAGAGTGTTCCGCGGGGCTCGAGGTGGAAGAGGGCGTAGGTGGTGGTCTTGCCGGCGCGGTCCGAGACCAGGGCACCGGTGGTCCGGCCCGGAATCTCTCCCTGCCACGGTTCCCAGCCGTCGAAGAGATGGTTGAGGATGCCGGTGCCGCGGGTGTCGGTGAGGAACTCCGACCGGAAGCCGATCAGTCCCCGCGACGGTATCCGGAAGGCCATCCGCACCCGGCCGTGACCCGGGTTGTGCATCTCGGTCATCTGGCCCTTGCGGCCACCGAGCTTCTGGGTCACGACACCGACGTGGTCCTCGGGGCAGTCGACCTGGACGATCTCCATCGGTTCGTGTCGAGCGCCATCGAGCTCTCGGATGACGATCTCCGGCTTCGAAACCGACAGCTCGTAGCCTTCGCGACGCATTGTTTCGATCAGGATAGCGAGCTGCAGCTCGCCACGGCCCTGGACCTCGAAGGCGTCGTTGGCGACGATCCGCAGCCTGATCGCTACATTGTGGAGGGCTTCTTTTTCGAGCCGCGCACGGATCTGGCGGGCCGTCACATATTGACCCTCCCGGCCACCGAAGGGAGAGCTGTTGGCGGAGAAGACCATCGACATGGTCGGCTCGTCGACGGCGATTCGTTTGAGGGGTCGCGGATCGTCCCGGTCGACCAGGGAATCGCCGATGCTGACCTCGTCGAGACCCGCCAACGCGACGATGTCCCCGGCCACCGCGCTTGAGACCTCGACCCTTTTGAGGCCTTCGTGCGAGTAGACGACGCCGACCTTGGCCTCGCCGACGCCGTCCTCACGGGCGATGCCGACCGTTCGGCTGGCGTGCAGGGTACCGTTGACGATGCGGCCGACCGCCAGCCGGCCCAGGTAGTCCGAGTAGTCGAGATTCGTGACCAAGAGCTGCAGCGGCGCCTTCTCGTCGCCCTGAGGCGGCGGCAGTGTCGTGAGGATCTCATCGAGCAGCGGCTTGAGATCACCGAACTCACCCTCGATCCCTCTCCGGCACAGACCCTTTCGAGCGTCGGTGCAAAAAACGGGAAAGTCGAGCTGTTCTTCGGCTGCATCGAGATCAATGAACAGATCGTAGACCTCGTCCAGAACCTCTGCTGGACGCGCGTCGCCACGATCGATCTTGTTGAGCACCACGATCGGCTGGAGACCGAGCTCAAGAGCCTTCTGCAGCACGAATCGAGTCTGAGGAAGCGGTCCTTCTGCGGCATCCACGAGCAGCAGGACGCCATCCACCATCTGTAGGGTTCGCTCGACCTCGCCACCGAAATCGGCGTGTCCCGGGGTGTCGACGATGTTGATCTTGACCCCGTCGTGCCTCACTGCAGTGTTTTTGGCGAGGATTGTGATGCCACGTTCGCGCTCGAGGTCTCCCGAGTCCATGACCCGCTCGGCGACCCGTTCGTTGGAACGGAACGTACCGCTCTGCCACAGCATGGCGTCGACCAACGTGGTCTTGCCGTGATCCACGTGCGCAATGATTGCGAGATTTCTGAACTCGGTCATGAAAAGGTCCTTGTCTTCCCGCGGACGCGGGCGCGCAGTTGTAGCACCAGTTGAGGGCTGGGTCAACGGGACCACCACGAATTCGGAATTCGGAATTCGGAATTCGGAATGCACACCCAGCCACCCGTGCGGCCATCTGGCACGGCGAGAACGTATCGACTGACGAAGTATGTGATTCGAACGGGAAACTAATCAATTCAACGAGAAAACTTGAACACTTGTGCAATCTCAAAAAATATTGACAGCTAATCTAGAGTCATTTTAAATAACATCCGGAGGTTGGACCGAGATCGTGAACCACACGGCCAAAGAGATCGTGGCCGCGTTTCAAAGATCCGGACGGCGAATGACCCGCCAACGTCGGGCGATCATCGATTATCTGGCGACGAGCCACGACCACCCGAGTGCACGGCAAATTTTTTCCGCCGTTCGGGCAGGCGAGGCAGAGATGAGTCTCGCGACGGTTTACAACACCCTGGCGACCCTCGTGGAGCTCGGTTTGCTCAAGGAACTGGAGTTCGAAGCGGAAGACAACCGCTACGACACCAACGTGTCACCGCACATCAACCTGGTGTGCACATCGTGCGGCGAAATCAGCGATTTCGAGAGAAGACCGCCCGTCTCGAGCGACGAAATCCGGAAGGCCCTCGGTTTCGAGACCACCGGCATCCGGATGGAGTATCAGGGAATCTGCGCACGCTGCCGATCGGAAACGCGCGGCCCGTGAACGGAGGAGCGATGAAGTACGAATGTTCAGTCTGTGGCTACGTGTACGACGAGGATGCGGAAGGCACCCCGTGGAGCGGGCTGACGGCCGACTGGGAGTGCCCGGTCTGCGGAGCCGACAGGAGCTATTTCGAAGCGCAGGAGGATACGGCCGCCGCGGTTGATGGCCGGGCCGCGCCGGACGGTGCCGAAACGAGCCTCGACGACTACCTGTCCGAATGGAAACGGTCATCGGACGAGCTCGAAGAGACCTTCACCTCGATCCAGCACATGGCGGTTCACGGATCTTCGATCATCGAATCCATGCGCACCCGTCGACCGGTTGTCTCCTGGAACGAGATCCTGGTCATGGGGGCGCAGCTCGCCAGCCTCCCCCGGAATGAGGACGAGGCGGTCTCTACTCGCACCGTGATCGGACCCAACGCAGCGCACCCGATGGTCATCTCGACCCCGGTCTTCGTCAGCCACATGTCGTTCGGCGCCTTGTCGAGGGAGGCAAAAATCGCTCTGGCCAAGGGATCGGCGATGGCCGAGACGGCCATGTCGTCGGGTGAGGGCGGCATTGTTGCCGAGTCGTTGGAGGCGGCCCACCGCTACATCTTCGAGTACGTTCCGAACCGCTACAGCGTGACCGATGAGAACCTGAAGGCGGTCGACGCGATCGAGATCAAGATCGGCCAGTCGGCCAAGCCCGGCATGGGAGGCCACCTCCCCGGCCACAAGGTCACGGAGGAGATTGCAGCGGTTCGCGGCTTCCCACAGGGAGAAGACGTCATCAGCCCGGCGCACTTCGAGGACATCACCGACGCTGAGGAGCTTCGGGACAAGGTGGCGTGGCTCCGTGAAACATCCGGCGGGAAGCCTATCGGAATCAAGATTGCCGCCGGTCACATCGAGGCCGATCTCGAGATCGCGCTTCAGGGGCAACCCGATTTCGTCACCATCGACGGCCGGCCGGGCGCCACCGGGGCCGCGTTGAAGACCGTCAAGGACTCGACCGCGATTCCCACGATCTATGCCCTCTCCCGCGCACGACGATTTCTCGATTCGATGATGGCCGAAGGGATTTCACTCGTCATCACCGGCGGTTTCCGCAGCTCTTCGGACATGGGCAAGGCGTTGGCCATGGGAGCGGATGCGGTGGCCGTCGCCTCGGCAGCACTGATCGCGATCGGATGCCAGCAGTACCGAATCTGCGACACCGGTCGGTGTCCGGTCGGAATCACGACCCAGGACCCGGAGCTTCGGTCGCGTTTTGATATCGATCTTTCCGCTCAAAGGCTCGCCAACTTCTTTCGAGTGACGTCCTCAGAGCTATCCGATTTCGCGCGGCTTAGCGGGAAAAACGACGTGCATCGACTCAGCGTCGCCGACCTGCGAACCACGAGCTCGCAGATCGCGAAATATACCGATATCGCCCACGTGGGCGAACCACATGCATAAGGAGGACCCATGTCCAAGACCGAAGAAAACCTGAAGGCCGCGTTTGCCGGTGAGAGCCAGGCGCGCAATATGTACACCTACTTCGCCAAGGTGGCCCGCAAGGAGGGTTATCACTACATCGCCAAGGTCTTCGAGGAGACCGCGATCAACGAGATGCGCCACGCCAAGGACGAGTTCGCCCTCCTCGGCGGCATCGGCGACACCGTCGCCAACCTCAAGGAAGCCATCGGCGGCGAGCATCACGAGACCACCTCGATGTACCCCGAGTTTGCCGCCGCGGCCGAGGAGGAGGGGAACAAAGAGGCCGCGATCCTCTTCAAGATGATCGCCCGAGTCGAGGCCGAGCACCGCGACCGCTACACAAAGCTCCTCGAAATGGTCGAGAACGGGACCGTCTTCAAACGCGAGAGACCGATCCGCTGGAAGTGCTCGGTCTGCGGCTACATCCACGAGGGCACCGAGCCGCCGCCCAAGTGCCCGTGCTGCAAGCACCCGCGCGAGTACTACGAACCGGAGAGCATGGAATTCTAGCTCACGGCGCGCCGCTCGACCACACAAAGGTGTCGCCGGATTCGAAACCGTCCGCGAAGATCGGATCCTCGAGGATCTCGAAACACTGGCTGAACTCCGACGTGTTGCCGGTCGAGTCGGTGGCCGTCGCGACGACGAACCAGCCGGCGGGCGCAGCACGTGGTAGCGTCTCCGCAAAGGCAGCGCCGCCCCCCGAGTCCGTCGTCACATCGAAGCCGCCCAGATAGAGTTCACCCTCGCCATAGCCCGACGGATCACACACCCGGCTCGCATAGAAATCGAGGGTGTAATCCGAGCTTGCGATGCTGTCGAGGGAACCGCTGAAGTTGCGTCCGCTCAGATCCGAGCTCAACACGGGGAAGTTCTGTAGGTTGTTCGCCCCAACATCCGGGTCGGCCGAATCGTTTGGCAGAACGGCCGTCGCATCGTTGCACACCAGGTCGACATCATCGAAGTCCGCGCAGAGATTGATCCCTAGGTCCGTGTTCATGAAGATCGAGTTGCCGGCAATCGCGTTTCCGGTCCCCGCGTCGCCGCGGAGGTCGACGCCACTGGCGCCGTTGAAGGCGATCGTGTTGCCCTCACCGGCGATGCGCCCGCCCACCGTGTTGTTCGCCGCGCCGGAGTAGATGAGAACTCCGTGAGATGCGTTCGGCAACGGTGTCACCCCGTCGATCTGGGTGCCGATCAAATTCCCTTGCACGAGATTCCCGGACCCGACCGCAATTCCGACACCCGATGAGTCACCGCCGGAGACCAGATTTCCAGCCGCCGGAGAGGTGCCGCCAATCGTGTTGTTCACCCCTTCGCCGACATAGGCGCCGATGCTCGCACCGCCCAGATCGACGGTTCCGGTGATGTCCGTCCCGATGTAGTTCCCCTGCACGAGGTTGCCCGCGGATGCGGGGAAACCGAGGCCAACACTCGCGGTCGTGGGATCGAGGCCTCCCGCAACGACATTTCCCGCTCCCGGTGCCGTGCCTCCAATGGTGTTGTTCGGTGAATCGAGGGTGACGACGTCGTTGCCGCTGTTGCCGAGAGCAATGGTGCCGGTCAGATCCGTGCCAAAGAAGTTGCCCGTCACCTGATTGAACGAGGCACCGCCGTTGAGGGCGACACCAGGGTTGGTGTTACCGGAGATCACGTTGCGCGCTGCGGCGTTTGTACCGCCGATTGTGTTGTTGGTGATGCCAAACACGTGCACCGAGTTCGTCGTGCCCTGGTTGAAGGTGCCGCTGGCGTCAACGCCGAGGAAGTTGCCCTCCACCACGTTGCCACCCGCAATCCACATGACGATGTCCGAGTTGCCTGAAAAACGATTGATCACCAGACCACGAACGGTCGAGCTGCCGGCGGTGATGGCCAATCCGGTGGCGTCGACGGTTGCCAGACTACCGTCGATCTCGATCACCGGCGTCATTTGGAAGCTCGGCTGGGTCGTTCCGTCGATCGTCACCGGCTGGGTGATGATCGGCAGGCCGTTGCCGCCGGGCTGAATCGTGCAGACCCCGGAACCGGCGTCACAACCCGGATCGGTGTCGATCGGAATGTTGAAGCTGATGGCGTCTGCCCCGATCGTGTTGTTGGCCGCGGTGATCGCCTCTCGCAGACCGATCACACCGTCTGGCCCGGGGCTCGCCGTGAGGTCGCTAATCGAGGTCGTCGAACCATCCACCACGTCGGTGGTCGAGTCCACGAACACGGTCTCGCCGGCCTTGGCAAACACCGCCACCGGTTCCGCTAGCCCGGCAGAGACGACCACGAGGTCGTCGAGCGCGTCAGAGTTCAGCCTCATCCGGACGATCGCTCTCGGCTGAGACGCGCGGCCAATTGACCTAACCGAGGATAGTGGTGGTGCAAGGCGACTTTCGAGCTTCACTTCAGTGGTGCCGTAAGGAATCAACTGGCTCGGCCTCGGGTTCGACCGATGGGTCTCGAGAGCCGTCGAAAGCGAATCCGGCGCCTCCACCGCGGACCGGGAGTTCGCGTCCGCTGACTTTGCCGGCGTCGCAACCAATCGGATCCCACTCCTGTCGCCCCCGCGTCCAACTACCAGGAGATCTTCTGTTGGAGCTCCCGACATGCGAACGGGGAGCAGATCGAAATTTCTCGCCCGGTCGCCAACGCCATCCACGTGCCCAATCTTCGGGCTCACCAGCCATTCGCCATCTCCGATTTCGGTCCAACTGTCGCCGCGGTTCTCTGTCCTCCACCGAGGTGGGCCAAGCCGCCGATTGGCTCGATCCACCAGGTGGATCGCACCACCCTCGACGAGAACTGCAAGTTCGGTCCGAGACGGCTCCTCGACCGCGAGATCTGCCGCTGCGACGGCGACCACCGCCTGAGACAGCTCGATCTCCTTCAACGCAGGGGACACTTCAACACCGGTCAGCAGCCGTCGATCCCTGCCGCTGAGGATGAACAACCTGCCGGCGCCGACGATCGCGAGATCGAAGCCAAACAATCCGTCAAACTCACCGAGGGTGAGATCCTCGGCATCGATCTCGAGCGCCACGATCTCCGGCGGCGCTGCCAGCGCTCCCTGGGGGCCCTCGAAGATCAGCAGGTCTGCGCGATCACCGGCCCTCACACCGATGGCCAGGTCGGAGAGCCCGTCGCGCCGATTGATCTCACCCGAGACGAGGGCGGTCAGGACTCCCGGCAGGACGATCTCCTGCTCGGGCCGCAGTCCACCAGCACCGTCTCCTCGGTGAAGATAGATGCTTTCGGCGCCCCGAGACGCCGCGAGAACATCGAGATGTCCGTCGGCGTCGAAATCACCAGCGGCGACCCGATCCGGGATCCTTGGTGTCGTCCAGACCCGAGCCGGCGACACAAATGGAGACTTCACCTCCGAACCCCGAAGGCGCCTCTGCGTGGCCTCCCGAGAGTTGGGAAACAAGGCGTCGAGGTTGCCGCGATGAATGACCAGAGCTCCTCCGGTAGGTGAGCCTAGGCCAACCACGAGATCCGCGACACCATCCTCGTCGAAATCTCCGGTTGCAAGTGCTCGCGGTTCGGAACCCTCCGCGGCGCGTCGCACCGCCAGCTTCTCACCGACGAGATGTGTCGTGATCACGACCTCTTCCTCTTCCGCAGGCTCGACAGCGGGTGCCGCGGCGGAGGCCCAATTGGCGATCAACAAGCCCGAGACTACAGTCGACACGAACGAAACGTGTGCCCGGGATAGAACTCTTCCTGACGACCTTCCTTGGGAACACATAGGTGCCCTCCTTCCTATGAGGCCGCCGCCCCAGATGACGCCGGCCCTGTCCACCGTCCGGATCGGTTTGAACGCTATTCAATATGATTCCTATTTCGAACGAGTTCTGTGGCCGGGGTCACTCGGAAGGGAATGCGGCGCTCCGAAAGCACTCAGCGCCTGTGATCAGCGACAGCGATCAGGTTCAGGGGCAGGAATCCCTCGGTCTCTATTCACCTCACCGAATTCCGGATGAGCCAAACGCTGAAACTGTAGCGTTGTGGATCGAGAGGGCGGGCGAGCTCAGGTCGCAGTCTCCGCCAAAATGTGCCGCTGAATCTCGATGTTGTCGCGGTGGCCGGTGAGGCGGGCGCTGACTTTTCCCCGAACTGGAAAACCGAGCAGGTAGAGGTCGCCGATGATGTCGAGAATCTTGTGTCTGACAAACTCATCGGGAAAACGGAGATCGGTGTTGATGACGTTGTCCTCACCCACCAGAATGAAGTTGTCGAGCCGCCCACCCGTGCCGAGACCGAGCTCATTGATCATCTTCAGATCGCGCATGAATCCGAAGGTGCGGGCCGGGGCGATTTCCTCGCGGTAGGCTTCGCAGTCGGTGAAAGTGAACTCGTAGAACTGCTCGCCCACCGGTGGCGGATAGCGCAGCACATACGAGACCGAGAAAACGTCGGCTGGTTCGATGACCAGGGACTTGTCGCGCCCGTCGCCGACCTCGTAGCGCCGGTCGATCACGAGCTCCTTGACTGGCGCATCCTGATCGACGATCCCAACCTCCTCGAGATGTTCGAGAAAACTCAGGGCCGAGCCGTCGAGGACCGGAATTTCCCCGTGGACCTTGATCAGCATGTTGGTGACGCCGCAGGCGTGGAGCGCCGATAGGAGATGCTCGACCGTGCGAATGCTCTGACCTTCTCGGGTCAGCGTGGTCGCATAGTCGGTCTCGGCAACCGCACTGACATGAGCCGGCATCGTGACGCCGCGAGGAAGAGTGATGAAGTGGATCCCGGCATCGGGCGGAAGCGGCTGAATTACCATCCCGGTACGGCCGCCGGAGTGCAGGCCGAGCCCGTAGATGACGCTCGCATCGCGGATCGTCCTCTGAGGGCGGTCACTGATCTGGAGAATCGAAAGCTCGGGTGGCGGTCTGAAAGCCATCACCGGCTCGATGCGCTCGCGGCTCTCTTCGAGGACGCCGCTGCCGGCAGCCTCGTGCCGCGCTCGCTTCGCCTCGAGGGCTTCCTCAACCGCCTTCACCGTGCGGTCGTACGAGAGCGGTTTTTCGAGGTAGTCGAGGGCGCCCATCTTGATCGATTTGACCGCCGTTTCCGAGGTGCCGTGGCCCGACATCATGATGACCGCCGCATCCGAATCCACATCCCGCAGGGCCTGCAGGGTCTCGAGCCCGTCCCAGTCCGGCAGCCAGATGTCGAGGAAAACCACGTCTGGACGCTGTTCACGGTACAGATGAAGGGCTTCCTCTCCGCTCGTCGTGACCAGGGTCCGATACCCCTCGTCGCCGAGAATCTGCGACAAGGTGGTGAGAATGCCCGGCTCGTCGTCGACAATCAAAATCAGCTCGTTCATGATCAGCCAGTTTGCAGCGTCGCCGCGTGACGGTCAAGGCACACGAATCCGGAGTTCGGAATTCGGAATTCGGAATTCCCGCCCACCCTCCCGGATGCTGGATGCTCGATGCTGGATCCTCGATTCCCCTTCGCGCGCCTCAACGCGCCGTTTCTGGCGCTGTTTTCTGCCGCTGATTGCTGACCCCGCCGCTGACCACTGCCGCTGTCCCTGGCGCTGGGGTCCTGCCACTGTCGCTGCCGCTGACGCTGCATCCGATTTCGCCGAACGACAATCGTTCGCGAGGACCTGACCGCTTTATCGGGAGCCGCTGACGGAAAAGTAGCGTGCCTCGGGGTGGTGGAAGACCAGGGCGCTGACGCTCGCTTCCGGGTCCATCATCATCCCGTCCGAGAGCTCGACTCCGATCTCCTGTGGATCGAGGAGCCGCCACAGCGCGGCCTGGTCATCGAGGTCCGGACACGCGGGGTAGCCGAAGCTGAAACGCTTTCCCCGATAGCGGGCAGCAAACCGGTCCTTCATGGTGAGATCCGCCGGGTCAGGGAAGCCCCACAGCTCCCTGAGGTGACAGTGCAACCACTCGGCGGCAGCCTCCGCGGTCTCGATGGCCAGAGCCTGGATAGCATGGCTCCGAAGGTACTCCCCGGCCTCTTTTGCGGCCATGGAGCGATCGCGCACGCCCTCGCCGGCGCCGACCACGAAGAGCGCCACCGAGTCGCGAACACCGTCAATTGGTGGAATGACGAAATCGGAAAGACAGCGCCCACCGGGCCTCGCCTGCCGTTCGAAGGCAAAGGTATGGACAGGGGTTTTCGCTCCCGCCTCAAAAAGCGCGATTTCCTCACCGTGCGGCTCGGCCTCGAAGAACCTCCACACCGCCCTCACTCGCATCCATTGCTCGACCTCGCCCTTGAGTGACTCGATCACCCGGTGCAGCTTCTTCGCCTTGACATCACCCTTCGCGAGGAGCTTCGCGAAGCTCCCGCGAAGACCGAGGTGCTTGCCGTAAAGCATCTGCGGATTGATAAACGACCAGATTTCGCGAAGATCTTCTACCGGAGACCACACCACCCGATCCGCAGTAGGCGGCGCCAGCACCTCATGACCGGTGTGAGAGAGCGCTGGGCGATCGACTCCGACAGCCGGTCGTCGCGCATCCTGTGATTCTCGTCGCGAGGGCTTCGGAGGGAGACCCACTGCGGCAGGCTCCGGCCGCCGTTCCCCGAGACGCAAGAGGCTGGCCAGACCGGCCATCGCGTCTGCGCAGTAGACGACCGGGCCGTCGTAGTTCGGTGCGATCTTCTCCTGGGTAAAACGCTCGGAGAGCGCGGCACCACCGACCAGAATGGGTACCGAGATGCCGGCGGCCCGCAGGTCCTCGACGGTCACCACCATCTGATGGGCCGACTTGACGAGCAGGCCCGACAGGCCTACCGCATCGGGCCGATTCCGGCGCACCGCCTCGATCAAGACGTCTGGCGCAACCTTGATACCGAGATCTTCCACCTCGAAGCCGTTGTTTGAAAAGATGATATCCACCAGGTTCTTGCCGATGTCGTGGACATCGCCTTTGACGGTCGCGAGCACGACCCTGCCGCGTGAGGTCGAGGTCTCGGCATCCATGAACTGCTCGAGGTGAGACACCGCGGCCTTCATCGCTTCGGCGCTCTGCAGCACCTCGGCGACGATGAGCTCGTTGGCGTTGAAGAGCCGACCCACCTCAGCCATCCCGGCCATTAACGGGCCGTTGATGATATCCAGCGGCGCCGGTCCTTCAGCGAGCTTGAGATCGAGATCCTCGCGGAGGCCGCTTCGGCTCCCATCGACGATATAGCCTGCCAAACGATCGTCGAGAGATTGTTCGGGCCGCACCATCGGTGCGCGTTTGGCGCCGCGGAAGTGATCGCTCACCCTGGAGACGTGATAGGTGTGGATCAGCGCCCGCTGATCCGGAGTCTGGAGCCGCCAGTCCTCCGGCGCTTTCGTGAGCACGACGTCCTCGACCTCGTCCGACGATGGCGGGAGATTGAAAAGGAGGGCCTCGGTCATTCGCCGCTCGTCCTCGGGGATCGAGGCGTAGCGCTCGATCCTCTCCGTATTGACGATCGCGAGGTCGAGACCGGCCTCGATGCAGAGGTGGAGGAAGACCGAGTTCACCACCTCCCGCGCCCTGATTGGAAGGCCGAAGGAAACGTTCGAAATGCCGAGCACGGTTGGACAGGCGCGCAGGACCTCTTTGATCAGACGCAGCCCTTCGATGGTCTCGACGGCGCCTCCGATATAGCTCTCATCACCACTGGCAGCAGGGAACACCAGCGGGTCGAAGATAATATCGGTCTCCGGTACGCCGTATTTCTCGGTGAGCAACCGATGACCGCGGCGAGCGATCTCGAGCTTGCGCTCGCGGGTGAATGCCTGCGCCTGCTCCGGATCCTCGTCGATCACACCCATGATCACCGCTGCGCCATGGCGTTTGAGCAGCGGTGCGACCGCTGCCAGCCGATCCTCACCGTCCTCGAGGTTGACCGAGTTGACGATGGCCTTGCCCTGACAGTACGTGAGCGCGACCTCGACAGCCTCGGCGTCGGTAGAGTCAATCATCAGCGGCGCCTTGACCGCTCGGCCGAGCCGCTCGTACATCTCCCTGACCGCGACGATCTCCGCGCCTTCGGTCGTCTGCAAACAGACATCCAGAATCTGGGCCCCGCCCCCGACCTGGCGACGCGCGATCTCGACCGCCTCGTCCCATTCTTCAGCGGCCACGAGCTCCCGAAACCGCTTCGAGCCGATGACGTTGGTTCGTTCGCCCACCAGGAGGGGCCGGTTGTCCTCGCTCGGCTCCACCAGCTCGATTCCGCTGTAACCGGCGCGTGGAGGGCGACTCCAAGGAGTCGTCCGCGGCCGGCGGCCCTCCACCATGCCAGCGATTGCCGCGATATGGTCGGCGCCGGTACCGCAGCAACCCCCGACAATGTTGAGCCAGCCTTCGTCGACAAACCGTTCGAGTGCTCCGGCGAGACTTTCTGGGGTCTCGCTGTAGCGACCATCCTCGTCGGGAAGGCCGGCGTTGGGAAAGCACGAGACCGCACAACGCGCGCGCTCATGCACGGACCGCAGGTGATCGGTCATGAGGTCCGGCCCGGTCGCACAGTTGAGACCGAAGGCCAGTACTTCGGCGTGCCCCATCGAGGTCAGAAAGGCCTCGGAGGTCTGCCCTCCAAGCATCGTGCCCGTGGTCTCGATGGTCCCCGAGATCACCACGGGACGCCGCACGCCGGCATCGGCAAAGGCCTGTTCGATCGCAATCAGTGCAGCCTTTGTGTTGCCGGTATCCTGACAGGTCTCGACACATATGATCTCCGCTCCACCCTCCAGCAACCCGCGAACCTGCTCGCCAAAGGTCTCTACCAGCTCGGCAAAGGTGATCCCGCCCGTCACCGAGATCGCCCGAGTTGTCGGGCCGACCGAGCCGGCCACGAATCGAGGTTTCGCCGCGGTCGAGAACTCACGCGCCGCTGTGACCGCGAGCTCGGCTGCGCGGCGGTTGAGATCGCGGGCATCGTTCTCGAGCCCATACTCCGCAAGGACCAAGGGGGTGCCGCCGAAGGTGTCGGTCTCGATGATATCGGCGCCGGCTGCGAGGTACGCGCGATGGATGTCGAGGATCACGTCGGGGCGGGTTCGAACGAGAATCTCATTGCAGCCCTCGTAGTCCTCGCCGCCGAAATCACCGGCGTCGAGATCCTTCGACTGGAGCATCGTCCCGGTGGCGCCATCGAGGACCAGGATGCGATCGGCCATGATGGCCCGCAGTTCCTCGGTGCGATCGGTTCCGGCGGCGATCACAGCATGTGTTGGATCGGTTTGACTCACAGCGGCTCACTCTCACAGGCTGGTGGTCTTCGAGTGGCGAACTATACACCCCCCGACTCTAACGCGGGGGTTCTCTGCTCTCTTCCCGCACGGAAGCCAGCTACAGAGGCGCGGATACGGTGTCATTGGCAGCTACAGGTTCGGTGGCAGGAACCAGCGACAGTCTTCAGCGACAGGGACCAGCGGCAGTTGACAGCGGCAGTATCAGCGTCAGGCGACAGCGCCAGCAAACAAGCGGCGGCGGTCGCATCTGATGTGCACGCGAGACGCGTGCACCACTGAACATCCAAGACACGAAACAT
>CBDTWX010000002.1:0-42080 GCA_965364305.1 uncultured Thermoanaerobaculia bacterium | reverse complement strand
AGGTTCGAGCCCAGAACCAGCAGCAGCATCGAGAACATGAAGAGGTTGAGATAGCCGAAGTAGCGGGCGTAGCCCGCCCTCGATTCGGAATGCATGTAGCCGATCGAATAGATGTGGATCAGAAGGCCGACAAAGGTCACGAAGGCCAGCATCACCGCCGACAGCGGGTCGAGTTGGAAGGACGCGTTGACCGTGACCGAGCCGGCGGAGATCCACGTGAAATAGCGGCCGAACACGACATCCAAGGGTTGATCGAGGTACTGCCAGAGCGCCGCGTAGGTGATGACTGTCGACGCAGCCACCGAGCCGACGCCGACGACGGTGACGACTCTCTTCGGAGCGCTGAACACGCCGAGAAGCAGGTTGAAGGCGGCGCCCGCCAGGCAGATGATCGGTATCAACCAGATGAAACCGAGCATCAGACGCTCCTACCAGCGGAGGATGTTGGCACGATCGACATCGATTGAGTCCTTGAGACGGTGGAGAGCGATGAATATCGCCAGCCCGACGGCCGCTTCGGCCGCCGCGACAGCGATGACGAAAAAGATGAAGACCTGGCCGTCCAGCGCCGCTGCCGCGGTGGCATGACCGGATGCAAACCGGAAGGCAAAGGCCGCAAACGCGAGATTGGCCGAATTGAGCATGATCTCGAGCGAGAGAAAAATCGCGATCCCGTTGCGACGCAAGAGGACCCCGAGCGTGCCGATGGCAAATAGAACCGCCGACAGGGCCAGTACCCAAGTGTAGGGAACGGCAACTGCGTCTGGAGGAGTCATCGCGGTTCCTGCTTTCCGAGATAGACCGCGCCGACGATCGCCGCAACGAGCACCAGAGTAATGAACTCGAAGGCGAAGAGGTGGGTGCTCAGGAGGGCCTTGCCGATGGGGATCGCGGTGCCGGTATCAAGGGCGCCAGGAAGCACACTCCCTCGTTCGGGCACGAGGAGCGCGGCGATCACCAGGACGATTCCACCGATGGCTGCTGCAACCAGCGTTCCGATCAGGGCGTGCAACGGGCGCCCGCTGCCGAATGACTCCACCCGACGGATATTGAGCAGCATGATGACGAAGAGGAAAAGGACCAGAATGGCACCCGAGTACACGATGACCTGGATGGCGGCGAGGAAATCCATCCCGAGGATCGCAAATATCGCTGCCATCGCAAAGAACATCACCACCAGCGACAGCACGTTGGTCATCGGATTCCTGGGCACCACGGCGAGGATCGCGAATATGACCGCGATGGCCGCTGCCGCGAGAAAAACGAAGGTCACCACTGATAACCGCCTACAAGTATCCCAATGCCATACCGACCCCGACCCAGAGGAAGTTGAGAACGGCTAACGGAACCATTACCTTCCACCCCAGCGCCATGAGCTGGTCGAAGCGGAAGCGGGGGAGGGTCCAACGAACCCAGACAAAGAACCACAGAAAAAACGCCACCTTGCCGGAAAATACGGACATCGACAGGAGGGCCCCCGGCCAGCCCTTGAGAGGGATATCGATCCACGGAAGATTCCACCCACCGAAGAAGAGCACGGTGATCAGCGAGGCCGCAACCGTCATGTGGAGGTACTCGCTCATGTAGAAGGCGGCGAATCGAATCGACGAGTACTCCGTGTGATAGCCGGCTACCAGCTCCGCCTCGGCCTCGGGGAGGTCGAAGGGTAGTCGGTTGGCCTCGGCGAAGACCGCGACGATGAACGTGACGGCGCCGATGAACTGCGGGAAGACGTTCCACCGTGGGAGCCAGCCGAGCCACAAACCGGTCTGCGCGTCCACCACCTGGTGAAGATGGAGGGAGCCAGCACTCATCAACACGCCGACGATCGAGATGGTCATCGCCAGCTCGTAGGAGATCGCCTGCGCCGATGCGCGAATTCCGCCATACAAAGCGTACTTGTTGTCGGACGACCAGCCGGCGAGCACGAGTGAGTAGACGGCCAGAGAGGCGATGGCGAATACGTAGAGAATGCCGATGTTGAGGTCGGGCGCAACGATGAAGCCGTTGACCGCGTGTCCGAAGAGCTGGAGATCGGTGTCGATTCCGAATGGAACCGCGATAAAGGTGCTGAGGGCGACAACAACGGCAATCAGCGGCGCGAGGACGTAGAGCAGCTTCTGCACGCCAGCCGGTTGGATGTTCTCCTTCGTCAGCAGTTTCACCACGTCGACGACTGGTTGCAGGAGGCCTAGCGGGCCCACACGGTTGGGTCCAAGGCGATCCTGGATGAGGGCCGAGCCGCGACGCTCCACCCAGACCATGATCGGGACCGTGGTGAGCAGAACCACCAGGACGAAGGCGAGCTTGATGCCGATAACGACGAGGTCAACCCACACCGGTAACCTCCTCGTGGACAGGCATCCCGGGTTCGGTCATCAGGCGGCCGTAGGTCACTCCCGAAAAGGCGGAGATGACTTCGGCCATCTCGGCAAAGAGAATCCTCGGTGACACCTCCCGCTCCTGTTCCTGACCGAGATGGATCGCTAGCCGGTGCATGATTTCCCAGGAAGGTCGGGCCTGTCCGGCCGGGGGCAGCGCCCGCCGCACCAGCTGTACGATCCCGGTAGATGAGGTATAGGTGCCTTCGTTCTCCGCCCACGAGGCAAGTGGCACGACCAAGGAGGCGGCGTCGGTGATCGGTGTTCGCTTGCGGGCCATCACAGCGATAGGTCGCTGGGCAGCCGCTTCGGCCGCCGCCTGAGTCGTGAGCCACGGATGGGCGTGGGCGTCGAGGAGGACCAACGGACCATCGCCGTCGCGGATATAGGACTCGAGATCAGCGCCGTCGACCGCCAACAGACCCAAGAGACGCGCCCCGGTACTGTTGGCGTGCGCGTCAATCCCCGTCACCCATTCGCCGCGGCCGTTCTTGATCTTGCGCTCCTCACCGCGGTAGATCGGTACGACGACGTCGATGCCAGCGCCGATCAGGCTGCGGCGGACGGAAAACAGAGCCTCGTTGCTGAGGTTGGCCGACGCCACCACCATCGTGCGGGAGCCGCTTCGCAACCATGACGCCAGCCTCTCCAAGGCGTTGTCCCACGTCAAATTGACAATACCGTCATCCGTTCGCGCAAAGGGTAGATCAATTTCGCGGAAGTTGAGATCCTCGGCGAGGGACCGTCCGTAGTCGCACATCCACCAGCCGTTGACCTGGACGTTTTCTCGCGGAACGAATCGGTGGACCGCCCCGTCGAGGTGGCCGAGGTGGATGTTGCATCCGATGCTGCATCCCGGACACACGCTCTCCGTCTCCTCGAGGTGCCAGACGCGGGCGCGAAATCGGAAATCCTTGACCGTCAGTGCGCCGACCGGACAGACGTCGGCGACGCAGGCCGACCATGGGTTGTCGAGCGGTTTGCCGTCAAACGTGTCGATGAACGAGTGATTGCCGCGCGATTTCATCGTCAGGTCGGCGGTCTCCGTGATCTCGGTGGTCACCCGAATGCATCGCGTACAGTGAATACAACGATTCTGGTTCTGGACGACGCGGGGGCCGATCAGTCGCCTTTCATACCCAGGGTAAGTGCGGCGCTCGTCAACCATGTGGGTCGTGTCGAGGCCGTGCTCGACCGAGTAATCCTGGAGACCGCACTCGCCGGCCTGATCGCAGACCGGACAGTCGAGCGGGTGGTTTTCAAGCAGAAACTCCATCACCGCGGCGCGCGCCTCGCGGACCCGCTCGGAGCTGGTCAGGATGACCATGTCTTCCTGCACAGGGGTCGAACAGGCGGTCACCAGACGCGGCATGCCTTCGACCTCGACAAAGCATATCCGGCACTGACCGACCACCGAGAGACCGGGGTGGTAACAGTAGGTCGGTATCTCGACGGCGATCGTCTTGGCCGCTTCGACGATGTTGGTTCCTTCGGCGACCGTGACCTGCTGTCCATCGATGGTTACCGTGATCATCGCCCGACCTCAGTCCATACCGAAAAGCGCGCGATCCGAGGTGAGGGGCAGAATGGGGAGGGCCTTCGACGGCATTCTCTCGGCCTGCGCGATCGCCTCCTCGAACTCGTGACCGAAGTGGTCGAGAAAACTCGAAATGGGTCCGCAAAAGGCGTCTCCCAATGGACAGATGGTCATTCCCTGGCTTGCGAAACGGGCGATCCGGCGCAAGGTTTGAATATCTTCTGCCCGGCCCTGCCCACGTCGAATCCGTCGCACCACGTCCAGGGCCCAGTCGGATCCCTCTCGGCAGGGTGTGCACTGTCCGCAGGATTCGGGAGCGTAGAAGATGAGGAGGTTCTCGAGCGCCCACACCATGTCCACCGTTTCATCCATGACGATGAGGCCGCCGGACCCGAGCATCGAACCTGCCTGCGCCACCGCGTCGAAATCGGCCGGGGTGTCGATTTTGTCGGCCGGCAGGACCGGCGCCGATGATCCTCCCGGGATGAACGCCTTGAGCTTTTTGCCGCCGCGCATGCCACCGCAGAGATCTTCGATGATCTCCCTGAACGTAATCCCCATCGGAGACTCGTAGACGCCGGGTCGCTCGACGTGCCCCGACACGCTGAATAGCTTCGGACCTGTTGACCGCTCGGTTCCGATGCCGGCGAACCACTCCCCGCCGTGCTCGATGATGTGCGGCACACAGGCCAGTGTCTCGACATTGTTGACCACGGTCGGGCATCCGAAGACGCCGACAACGGCCGGGAAAGGCGGTTTGAGACGGGGGAGTCCGCGCTTGCCTTCGAGGGATTCGATGAGCGCGGTCTCCTCGCCGCAGATATAGGCGCCGGCACCGCGGTGGAGATAGATTTCGATATCGTAACCACTTCCGAGGATGTCCGGCCCGAGATAATTTTTTCGCCGGGCTTCGCCGATCGCCTTGTCGAGTATCTCGGCCTCGCGAACGAACTCGCCGCGAATGTAGATGTAGGCGACGTTGGCGCCGATCGCATACGATGCGATGGCGATGCCCTCGAGGACCATGTGGGGATCGACCAGAATGAGCTCGCGATCTTTGAAGGTCCCCGGCTCCGACTCATCGGCGTTGCAGATCAGATAGGTGGGTTTCGCGAGGTCCTTGGGAACAAAACCCCACTTGACACCGGCAGGGAAACCGGCGCCGCCCCGGCCGCGAACACCGGCCGTCTTGACCTCGTCGATCACTTCGGTGGGGTCCATTCCGAGCGCTTTTTCCAGTGCCTTGTAGCCCCCACTTCGAAGGTAGGTCGCGAGGCGGCGGGAGTTCTTGACTCCCCGGGCACGGAGAAGGATCGGTTCGCTCACTGGCCCGCCAGGTGATCCAAGATCGCGTCGAGCCGGTCGACGGTCAGGTCCGAGTAGTAATCATCGTTGATCTGGACGACGGGGGCTTCCCCGCAGGCTCCCAGACACTGGACGTCGACCAGGGTGAAGGCGCCGTCCGAGGTGGTTTCTCCAAAGTCGATGCCGAGCTTTTCTTTGAGGTGATCGACCAGACCGGAGGTTCCGCAGAGCTGACATGAGAGGGTCGTGCAGACCTGAAGCAGAAACCGCCCCGGCGGCTGGCGCTGATACATGGTGTAGAAGCTGGCGACGCCCTCGATGTAGGCCGGCGAAAGATCGAGGCGGTCGCCGATGGCCCGCATGATTCCCGGTGAAATCCATCCCCAACGATCCTGACAGAGCCACAGGACGGGGAGCAGGGCCGCGGTCGTGTCAGGATATCGCGCGAGGATCTTCTTGATCTCGGATTCCATTTTTTTTTCGAATCGGATCTCGCTGACTTCTTCCGGCAAGGCAACGACGCGGGGGAGGGTGGTCTGTTCCTTCATGCCCCGCGCCCCTTTTCAGGCGCGGATTGGGGTCGCCGCCCCCAGTCGAATATCCCCTTGCGCCACAGGTAGGCATAGGTGAGTGCGAGGAGGGCGAGAAAGGCGAGCATGTCCCAGAGAACGACCATCGATCCATCCGCGACGAGGGATCGGTAGTTGATCGCCCAGGGGTAGAGGAAAGCCACCTCGACATCGAGCACCACAAAGACAAGGGCCACCAGATAGAACTTGATGGAGATCCGTTTGTTCGCGCGGTCGAGGATCGGCATCCCGGACTCGTAGCTCTCCCTTTTTCTGGCGGCGCGGTGTCGGGTGCGTTGGCCGACAATGAGGGCCGTGCCGAGGAGCGCCACGGCGAATCCCATGGCTACGAGAAGAGTCACCAGCACGGGGAGGAACTGATCGGCCATGAGAACCCTCTAGTGGACCTTCATCCTTGTGGAATCGTAGCCGCGTCACCGGGGGAGGTCAACTCGTCCGGTACGGGCTGCCTGAGCCCGTACCGACCGATGCCGGATGCTGGATGCTCGATCCGTCCACCCACCCGAGCTCAGTCTTGAATTCTCAACTACGAATTCGGTAATCCCACCCACTCCATTTTCAACGTTCAAACGTTGGGCTCATCCGGAATTCGGTGAGGTCGAGAGAGGTGCAGAGACAGCGATCAGGTTCAGGGACAGGTATCAGGCGCAGCAATCAGGGGCAGGAATCAGCTACATCGACAGGTGGCAGGGGCAGTGTTCAGGGCGTGTGAAGCCGTCGCGGCTGCATATCGGCCAGAGAGCATTTCTGTTTCAGTCCCGATTCCAGATTTCCTCCGTCATGAAACGATTCCTCACGACCACGCTGATGGTGGCCGATAAGATGGCGAGGCTGACGTAGACGCTGACCAGGACGAACGCGGGGACGAGAGTGTCGACAAAGAAGCTGATCCCCATGAGGAGGGCCGGTATGACGGCCAGGATCGCTGTCAGCCAAGCCCAGCTCCGGTTGCGGCAAATCAATCCAACCGCGCCGGCTCCCATCACCACCAGGATCGGGAGATACACCAGCGTTGAACGGCGAATCGAATCTCTGAAGGCGGCGATTCGCTCGTCGAGGGTGAGCCCATCGTGGGCGACCGAACGGACGCCGTCGACAATGCGGCGGCTTTCCATTCCATCGAGCTGATTCTGCGCCAACGTGATGAGAAGGGCAATCACAGCGGCCAGAAAGAGGTCGGGAGTTACTTTGCGGATCCAGGCGTACATCCACTCACCATCCGATCAAACACGCACCTCCACTTTCTCACAGCCGGAGGCGCCCGGTCCCTGTGTCGGGTTCCCTACGGAAACCGGTCACTCCTCATTCCTCACTCCCTCTGCTATTCTCCGCCCCAGCAGCAGCACGAAGCCGCCGCTCCGGGAGCATCCATGCAGCACGAGACCATCCTGATCCTCGATTTCGGATCTCAGTACACGCAGCTGATAGCGCGCCGTTTACGCGAGCTCGGGGTGAAGACTCTGATCGAACGAGGAGATCTCGACGGCAACGGGATCAGGGCCGCCTCTCCGATCGCAATCGTGCTCTCAGGCGGACCGGCAAGCGTTTTCGAAGAAGGGGCACTGCAGGTGGACCGCGAGGTTTTCGAGCTCCAGATCCCGGTGTTGGGGATCTGTTACGGGCACCACCTGATGGCTCACGACCTCGGCGGTGAGGTTCGATCCTCGGAGCGGCGGGAGTATGGTCTGGCCGAGCTCGAAGTTTTGGATGAGGGCCTGGTCTTCGGCGCGACTCCGAGTCGACAACCGGTGTGGATGAGTCACGGCGACCTGGTCGAGAGGGTTCCCGAGGGTTTCGAGGTCCTGGCGAGGACCGCCACCACCGAAGTCGCCGCGATGTGCGACAGGGGTCGGCGCTTGATCGGCCTTCAGTTCCACCCGGAGGTTCAACATACACCGCACGGTAGGCGAATTCTCCAACATTTCATCGAGCTCGCAGGCGCCCGAGGCGACTGGAATCCGGCCGCGATTCGACACGACCTCGTCGCCGAACTCGAGGCGACGCTGGGCGACGGTCGGGTCATCTGCGGGGTATCGGGCGGGGTCGACTCATCGGTGACCGCCATGCTTCTGCGTGAGGCGATCGGCGATCGCCTGGTGCCGATCTTCGTCGACACCGGCCTTCTGCGAAAGAACGAGGGCGTTATCGTGGCGCGGCGGTTTTCAGATTTCGGGCTCGAGCTGATTCGAGTCGACGCCGCGGAGCGGTTCTTGTCGGCCCTGTCGGATGTCGAGGATCCCGAAGAGAAGAGAAGGATCATCGGTCGCGAGTTCGTCGACGTCTTCGAGGAACAGGCGACGCGCTACAACGACGCTCGCTACCTGGCCCAGGGTACCCTCTACCCTGACGTCATCGAATCCTCCGGGGTGCGGGGTACCGCCTCGGTCATCAAAACTCATCACAACGTAGGCGGTTTACCCGAGCGGTTGGGTCTGGCACTTGTCGAACCGCTGCGGGATCTCTTCAAGGACGAGGTGCGCAGGGTGGGGGAGGAGCTCGGTCTGCCCCACGAGTTCGTCTGGCGCCACCCCTTCCCCGGACCCGGCCTTGCAGTGCGCATCCTCGGATCGGTGGATCCGATCCGTGTGCAAACTCTGCAGGAGGCGGACTCCATCGTCATCGAGGAAATTCGCGGTGCCGGGGTCTACGACGACATCTCACAAGCCTTGTGCGTGCTATTGCCTGTCAAGAGCGTCGGCGTGATGGGGGACTCACGAACCTACGAGAACGTGCTGGCGGTGCGTGCGGGCACCACGTCAGATTTCATGACCGCGGGTTGGTATCGTTTCCCCCCCGAGATCCTCGACCGCATCGCCCGCCGGGTTGTCAACCAGGTCGCCGGGATCAACCGCGTGGTCTACGACGTGACCTCCAAACCGCCAGGCACGATCGAGTGGGAGTGAGCCCACCCACCCGCAGCCAGTGTTGAGTTTTTGGTTCCCGCCCACCCTCCCGGGTGTTCGTATGTCCCTGGGCGCAGTCTGGGTGCGAAGTTCAGTCGACACAGTTGATTTCGTTCCAGCGCCTGACCTCTTTCGAAATTCGAAATCCGGTCCTGGGGAGGGTAGGTGGGAATTCCTCATTCCGAATTCTATCGGGCGGGCGGATGGTAGAATGCCCGGCGCTGCCGGTTCAGCTTCACCCGGTGGTCCGGCCCGAGGCGGATCGGAACTCCCCACAACGGGCCTCGAGGAGGATTGTCATGGCACGAACGAAGGTCGTCATCATGGGTGCGGCTGGCCGAGACTTCCACAATTTCAATTGTCTTTTTCGCGACAACGAGGACTACGACGTCGTGGCCTTTACCGCCACCCAGATCCCGGATATCGAGGACCGGACCTATCCGACCGAGCTTGCTGGATCGCTCTATCCAACGGGCATTCCGATTCTGCCCGAAGAAGACCTCGAAAACGTGATCAAGGAAAACGCTGTCGACGAGGTGTGGTTCAGCTACTCCGACGTGCCCCACACCTATGTCATGAACAAATGCAGCGAAGTGATCGGCTGGGGTCCTCACTTCGTGATCAGCTCTGCCACCAAGACCATGATCGAAAGCACCAAGCCAGTCATCGCCATTACCGCGGTTCGGACCGGCGTCGGCAAATCGCAGACCACCCGCTACGTGTCGCGAATCCTCAAGGCGATGGGTAAAAAAGTGGTGGCGATCCGCCACCCGATGCCGTACGGCGACCTTGCAAAACAGGCGTGCCAACGATTCGAGAACTATGAAGATCTGGATCGTCATCAGTGCACGATCGAGGAGCGTGAGGAGTACGAGCCGCACATCGACAACGGTTTCGTGGTCTATGCCGGGGTCGACTACGAACAGATCGTCCGCGAGGCCGAGAAAGAGGCGGACGTCATTCTGTGGGACGGGGGCAACAACGACACGCCCTTTTATCGCCCTGATCTCCACGTTACTCTCGTCGATCCGCACCGTGCGGGCCACGAGCTGACCTACTACCCGGGTGAAACCAACCTGCGAATTTCCCACCTTCTGATCATCAACAAGGTGGATACCGCTGACCCGGTCAAGGTGGAGCAGGTGCTCGACACCTGCCGCGAAGCCAACCCCTCTGCACGGGTGATCAAGTGCCGTTCGGTGATCACCGCCGACCAGCCCGAGCTCATCGCCGGCAAACGCGCTCTCGTTGTCGAAGACGGACCGACGCTCACCCACGGCGGAATGGAGTACGGAGCCGGGTGGTTTGCCGCCAAACAAGCCGGTGCCTCGGAAATCGTCGATGCGCGTCCGCACGCCGTCGGCACGATCAAGGAGACCTACGACAAGTACCCCAACGCGTCGAGGATCCTGCCGGCGATGGGTTATGGAGACCACCAGGTAAAGGATCTCCAGGACACCATCAACGCCGCTGATGCCGACGTCGTGGTCGAGGGCACGCCGATCAATCTCCGGCGGATCATCACGGTCAACAAGCCGATCGCCAACGTCAGCTACGAGCTTGAAGAGGTCGACCCGGGCACGATCGAGGAGATGGTGGCAAAGGTCGTGGACGGGAGCTGATCTATCAACAAAAAGATCACGGTCGTGTTGTGGGTCGCCGCATTCGTGGTGACGGTCATGCTTGCCGTCTTCCAGCGGATGACCGGGCCGAGCTACCCGCTGCGCGGTGCGGCGGAGCTGTCACATGGCGAGACGATCAACTATCGCTTGCCCCGTTCGGATCAGGGACGGGGAAGGTTGAACATCGCCATTCCAGCACCGCAGAGTGGCGCCCAGGCGACGCTCGAGTGGCGCCGCTACCCGACCGAGGAACCGTTTACGGAACTCGAGATGGTGGCGAACGCCGAGGGGCGCGTTGTGGCGACCATTCCCAAGCAACCCCCGGCCGGCAAGGTCGAGTACCGGATCGTGATTCGCGGCCGTGGAGGGGCGGTCACGATACCCACCGGCACGGCGGTTGTCGCGCGCTACCGAGCCTCGGTTCCCGCGGGGGTTCTGATTCCGCATATCCTGGCGATGTTCGCGAGCATGCTGGTGTCGACGAGGGCGCTCTTCGAGGTGCTGCGGCCCGGCAAACCCAACGCGAGAGGGCTGATTCTGACCTCGATGGCCCTGCTCATCACCGGTGGATTGATGCTCGGTCCGATCGTCCAAAAGTTCGCCTTCGGTGCCTATTGGACGGGTTGGCCGATCGGAAACGATCTCACGGACAACAAAACCCTCATCGCGTTTATCGCCTGGCTGCCGGCCACGGTGGTCGCCGTTCGTCGGCTTCGAACCCGCGCCGCGGTGATCATCGGCTGGATCGTGATGATGGGGATCTTCCTCATCCCCCACAGCCTCCGCGGCTCCGAGTACGACTGGTCATCCGGCTCCGCTGAAACATCCGCTGCCCAGGAATAATCCCGTCGAGTTGCCCGAGACAGCGTCAGCAACAGGTTCAGCGTAAGGGATCAGTGGCAGGATCAGCAGCAGTAGTCAGCAACAGGATGCAGCGGCAGCCGTCAGCGGCAGCGACCAGTTTCAGGATCGGAGGCAGCGATTTGCACGCCGCCGGCACTGTTTCGGGAATCATCGTGGAGGTCTCTACAGCTTCTTTGCGTCGAGCATCGAGTATCGAGAATCGGGTGGGTGGACGGGAGATCCGAAATTCGAAATCCGTTCCGGGCTAATTCTCGATTCCCAGTTCGGGCGGGAGGTCGGGGGCCTCAGTGCTATCCTGATCGGTGTGAATCAGGAAGTTGCTCGTGGACATGGAGATCGGCGATTTCTTCTGGTGCGTTCCGGGGGGATTGTATGCGCCCTGCCGGCGAACCAGGTCCGTCGCATCGTGCGCGGTCTGATCTGCCACCCCGTCCCAGGCGGCAAACCGCATCTCCTCGGGCTCGCCCAGTACGGCGGTGAACCGTTGGCCGTTCTCGACATCCTCACCCTCGTTACCGGGAGCGCGCCGCGGGCGAACAACCGCGCGACGGTCATACTCGGACGTGAACGAGGTGGGGCCCATACAGTCCTCGGTCTGGCGGTTGACGAGGCCTTGCGGGTTGCCGCGATGAGCGAGTTTTCGAATATTGAACCGGGTGAAGGCAGTTTGTTGGACGGGACCGCGACATTTGACCGGGGTGCCGTCAAGCTGCTCGACACATCCGTATTATTTGCAGATGAATGGCCGCCCACGGAGGACAGTCATGTCTGAAGCGCGCGAGAGGCGAGGGGTGCGAGCCTGGCTCGGGCCGGCTTTGGTGGTACTCATGTTGCTTGTGGCTGGTGCATTCATTGAAGCGGCTGCCGACCAACCTCGAGAGGGCTGGTACGTGCGCGCCTTTCTCGTCGTCGCCGTGCTCGGGGTCGTGAGTTATGTGCTGTTGGTCCATCATCCCCATCGTCGGACGGTTGAGGAGCTGAGGTCGCTTCGGGAACTGCACGGCGCCCATTGCACTGCGATGACGAGAGTTCTCGACGAGCTTCGGCGCGGCGACCTGGTGTTGGCGGGTGAATCGCACGAGGAACTACCCGAGGAGATGCAAAGCTCGGTCAAAGCTGCAAGCCGGGCGCTGGCGGTCTTGATCCAGCAGATCCAAAGCTCCTCGGTCGAGGTAGCCACCGCCGCTGGCTCGGTACAACGCACCTCGTCCGAGCTTGCCTCGGCCTCCAGCCAACAGGCCGCAGCGGTCGTCGAAATCACGGCCACCACTGAGGAGCTGGCGCGCACCGCCGGACAGATCGCCCGCAACGCCGCAACCCAGGCCGACCTCGCAGCTCAATCGGAGAAGGCGGGCGACGACGGCGCGGCCTCGGTCGAGGCGGCGGTGTCGGGAGTTGAAGCGGTGCGACAGCACATGGAAGCGATCTCCGGCAGGGCTGACGCCCTTGGAAGCCGATCGCGGGAGATCTACCGAATTCTCGACCTCATCACCGAGATCGCGCAGGAGACCCACATTCTGGCTCTCAACGCAGCCATCGAGGCCTCGGCCGCGGGCGAGCATGGTGAAAGATTCTCGGTCGTTGCTGAGGAAGTGAGGCGTCTGGCTGAGCGCTCGTGCGAATCCGTCGACTCGGTGCGCTCCCACCTCGATGAGTTTTCGGGATCGATTCGAGGCGTGGTGGTGGCGACCGAGGAGGGGAGCAAGGCGGCCAGCCAGGTGTTGCACCAAAGCCGTTCGTCCGAAGAGGCGATCTCGCAGCTCCGAAGCGCGTTGTCGGAGACGGCGCAGGCGGCGCGAGAGATCTCCCTGGCTACCCACGAGCAACGCACCGCATCCGACGAGGTGGTTCTGACGTTGCGGGAGGTCAGCGAGGTCGTTCAGCGGATCGCTGACGGGCTTGCCCAGTACACGGGCGCTTCCGACAGCCTCAACCAGCTTGCCCTCTCGATTCAGCTCCTAACCCAGAGCTTTCGCATTGATTCACATCATTCCATCAAACACCAACTGGCGAGATGTACCGCCCGTTTGCGCGACTACGCCGGCAACCTCGAAGCGGTCGAAGGGCTGATCGAGGAGCTCTCCGACGCCTGCCCATATCTCGAGCTGATCTATCTGGTCGATCTTTCAGGTTCGATGGTTTCGTTCGTCGTCAACCGAGAGCTTGTCGGAGACCGGGAGCTTCCCGGCAGCATCGCGGTCGGCCAGACCTATGCCGACCGACCCTGGTTCCAGGCAGTTTCGCGCGAGGAACGGTCGGCGGTCACGTCGCTCTACGACTCACTCCTCACCGGAGATCCGTGTTTCACGATCGCCGTTGCGATTCACGACCAGGCGGACGAGATGGTGGGCACCCTCGGGGTTGATGTCAATCTCCTCAATTGGACGAATATCTGACGCCGATGATGAGCGATTTCTGCCGACGACGTGCACCAATCTTCCGCCCGCCGGAGATGTGCGCCGATGCATGGGTGTGATTTTTGACCAACAAACCCGCTGACGACGAACTGATGACGCTCTTTCTCGAGGAGGCGGTGGATCGTGTGGCACGCCTCCAGGAATTGGCGGCCTCTCCGCCGGAGGACGACGAGGCATGGGCGCAGTTCAGACGAGAGCTCCACGCCCTCAAGGGAGCGAGTCGGATGATGGGTCTGACGACGATGGCAGGGCTGTGCCACGAGGTCGAGGACCTGGTCGATTCGCAGGGCACCGACGCTAGGAATGACTTCGATAGCCGAATGGGAGATCTCCGCAAAAATCTCGAGACGCTTTCCGCTGGCGGCGACGAGATCTCGGATCTGCGGATCCGCCGGGGCGTCACGGCCCACGCGAGATCGGAGCGGCGGAAACGAGCGCGAGAGGAGATGCGGGTGGCGCCCAAGGTGGTCGACGACCTCGCCGAACGGGGGGCGCGCCTGAGAGTCGTGGCAGCGGCTGCCGAAGGTCTCGCGGATCGGATCTTCCGACTCGCCACGCTTGCCGAGCGAGGGGTCGGTGAGCGAGCGCCCCGACAGGTTTTGGCCACTCTTGCAACATCGTTGCGCCAGGTGGGAGTGGACGTTGAAGGAGGGCAGCGGGTTCTTCGTCGGCTTGCCGGTCGCCAGCTCGACGCCGTACTCCGCCTCCAAATTCAGCCACTGAAACCATTTCTTCGGGTTTTGGCAAACCACGCACGGGATCTCGCGGCATCCCTTGGCAAAGAAGTCGAGGTGTCGGTGCGTGCCGGCGAGGCCCAGCTCGACCGTCGGATCGTCGATGCCCTGCGCGAGGCGTTTTTGCATCTCGTACGGAATGCCGTCGACCACGGCGTCGAAGGACCGGATGAGCGACATAAGAACGGCAAGCCCGTCGTCGCGAAGATCTCGATCAAGGCGGCCACCGAAGGTGATCGAGTCCGTCTTTCGATTGCGGATGACGGGCGTGGAATCGATGTACAGGAGGTACTGGAGAAGGCGATTCGCCACGGAGTCATCGACGAGGATTCAAAGGATGAGCTTTCCCAGGCGGAAATTCTGCAACTGGTTTTCCGCGCCGGTTTCTCGACCCGCGAGGAACAGACCGAGCTTTCCGGACGGGGTATTGGGCTCGACGCGGTTGCCGCGATGGTGCGGTCGTTGGGTGGAGATGTGTGGATCGTCTCAAAGATGGGAGAGGGCGTTCGGGTGACGATCGAGGTGCCGGTGGCGCGCCGCGGCGAACGGGTTCTGGTGCTCGGATTGGGGCAGCATCAGGTTGCTGTCCCGGCGGCCGCGATCCGGGCATATCGTCGGATCACATCGGAGATGGTGCGGGAGAGTGGAGCCGGGAGAAAGGTGACGATCGGTGACAAGGTCGTCGCGGCGCGATTCCTCTCCGATCTTCTCGGCGAACCTCCGTCAGGTGATGGTGTACTGGTTGAGATGGCGGCTGGCGGCGTGGTTATTGCGCTGGTCGCCGACGTGGTGGTGGGCGAGGAGGAGGTCATCGTTCGTCCGATTCCTGGCGCTGCGGGGGCTCCTGCGGTGGTCGAGGGCATCACCCTCCTCTCATCGGGCCGTCCGGTGACTGTACTTTCGCTTCATCGACTAGGACCTCTCGACGAGGCCGTTGGTGATGTGCAACCGGAGCACGGCGCCCGGGCGCGGCCTCTCCAGGTCCTTCTGGTCGATGATTCAGACGTGACGAGAGAGATGATCCGGCGTCTGCTGGAGGACGCGGGCTTCGCCGTGACCGGGGTGGGCACTGCCGCCGACGCCCTGCTGGCACTCGAACGCGCGGATATCGACTGCCTGGTGACCGACATCCAGATGCCGGGAATGGACGGCCTCGCTTTGACACGAAAGCTCCGTGAGAACCAACGTTTTGCCGATCTGCCGGTGGTTGTCATCTCGACTCTCGACCGACCGAAAGATCGTCTCTCAGGCCTTGAATCAGGGGCGGACGCATACCTGACAAAACAAGGGTTGGACGCTCGCGAACTGGTGGCGCTGGTTCAGCGCGTGGGCGGTGGTCGATGATCGGCTTCGGCGAGCCGGTTGCAGGCAGAGCACTGGTCGCTTATGCGGCCTGACATTGGAGTCTTGGTGGCGGATCGTTCGCTCTCGGTGCGCGCCGTTCTTCGCCGACTGCTCGAAGATCGACCCGGGATTTGCGTTGTCGGCGAAGCGGATGACGGCCGCCAAGCGGCCCGCCTCGCAGCGGAGCTTCGGCCGGATGCCGTGATACTCGATCTCGACCTGCCTTCGCTCGGGGGTCGTGCCCTCGTCGAGGCGATTTCGACCCACCGCAAGGTACCCATGTTCATCGTCACCCCGAGGCAGAGGGGCGAGGCCACGCGTGTCGCTTTCAGCGCTCATTCGCTCGGAGTTGTCGCGGTCTTCGCCAAACCCGAAAACCCGGACGAATGGGAAGAGCTCGGCAAGGATCTCTGCGAGGCGGTAGATCAGATCGCAGGGTTGGCGGACTCGGCTGCCAACGATGTCGTCGAGCCAGACGCACCGCCGGACACGAGTCGCCTGATAGACTTCGTCGCGGTGGGTGCATCGACCGGCGGTCCGAAGGCCATCTTCGAGATGCTGCGCACCCTCAGACGGCCTTTTCGGATGGGCATTGCAGTGGTGCAGCATATCGCCAACGGGTTTGAAACCGCATTTGCGGAGTGGCTGGCGGCCGAGTTGGGAATCGACGTGGCGGTGGCGCACAACGGCGAAATCCTCGGCGCCGGTCGTGTTCGGATCGCCCCGCCTGATAGCCACCTGGTGCTCGATCCGCACGGCACTCTGATACTCAACAACAGCGCTGAATCGGTGAACAGTCATCGTCCGGCCGTCGACGTGCTTTTTGGCAGCTTGCTCGATCATCCGCCGCATCGGGTCGCGGCGGTGCTCCTGTCGGGGATGGGTTGCGATGGCGCTGTGGGAATGGCGGAGCTGAAACGGGCGAATGTGCTGACCATCGCTCAGGAGAGGAGCTCCTGCGCTGTCTTCGGGATGCCGCGAGCCGCCTTGGAGCGGCAGGGAGTGGCATTGACCCTCACACCACCGCAGATCGGCCGCCTTTTGGCGGGGGCCCACACGGGCCGGCGATGAATACCGCGGTCCGCGATCTTGCCAGATTGATCGAGGTTACGAGCGGGTTCGTGATCCGCGAACGTGGTCTTGTCGCACTTCAGTCTTACGCCGAGGAGCGAGCGGAAAAGAGATCACTGGCCGGTGTGGAGGCGTACCTCGATGATCTCCGGCGGCACCCGAATTCGGAGGAGTGGCGCCGTCTCCTGAGCAGAATCACGATCAAGGAGTCATACCTCTTTCGCGGTCAGGCTCAGTTCGAAAAACTCCAGAGCACGGTGGTTCCAGAGTTGGTCGAACAGAGTCGCGATCACCATCTCAGGGTCTGGTGTGCCGGATGCGCGAAGGGTGAGGAAGCGGTGACGATTGCGATAGTCCTGGCGGATCACCCCTTGCTCCACGAATGGAGGTGGGAGGTTTTCGCAACAGACGTCGACGATGCGGCCCTCGAAGAGGCGCGGCTCGGACGCTATGGAAGGCGCGCGGTGGCGCGGGTGTCTCCGGAACACATCGACCGATATTTTGTTCAGCGGGACGGGTTATACGATGTCGATCGTCAGCTGCTGACTCGCATTCGCTATCGGCATCTGAACCTGGTTGACGACTTGGCGCAGTTCGCCGAGGTCCCGTTCGATCTGATATTTCTGCGCAACGTCTTGATCTATTTCCGACCCGAAGTGCAGCTCGCGGTTGTCAAGTCAGTCGAGGAAACTTTGGCACCGACCGGTTTTCTCTTTCTTGGGCCCAGCGAAAGTCTCATCCACCTCGGCTGCAGTCTGGAGGCGCACGATCTTCGCACCTGCTTCTGCTACCGCCACCCTGGTGCGCCAGCGACCTCCAACGGTCCGCGACGCCGTCTGACCGAACCGAGCGGCGTCAAACGGGGGGTCGTGACGACTGCGGTCCCGAAACCGGAATACCCGCGCACGGGCGGCACATTCGACCTCACCATCGATGAGCGGCTGGACCAGGTCATCGAAGCCTTTCTGTCGGGTGAAACGGAAGCCGCGCTTGCTCGCATCGGAAAACTCCGGACTGAATATCCCGAGAACGCGACGATCCACGGTCTTGAAGCCATCGCCCGAGAACGTACCGGGGATATCGATGCGGCGGTTCTCTGCTATCGCGCAGCACTCTACCTGGCCCCGGAGATGTCCGAGTTCCGCTTTTTATTGGCGCTCGCTCTCCAGGCTTTGGGTCGTACGAGGGGAGCGATCAAGGAGTACCGGGGCGTTTTGACCGGAGGGGTTTCGGGACTCTCGTCGAAACCATGGGTGCTGGGGCGTCTCGGTCTTCCTGATCGCACGGAGATGTTCGAGATCGCGCGCGAGAATCTTCACAAGCTAGAAACTGAGTCTCAGATCTAAATTTCGGTGCCCAGCGCTACCAGTTGACCTCGACCTTTCGCGGTTTGCCACCGAATCGTCCAACTCGGATCCACCGGTTGCGCTTGCCGAAGTCGTACAGATCACGGGTCACCCGCACATCCTCCCGGCAGTACTCGATGATCTTGTCGATCTCGCCAGATCGCCACCACTCAAGCGCCTGCATGCCGTCAGCGCTCTTGCCTTCGCCGAGGGTCGCCGACGCGACGCTCTCGAGCTTCGGACGGAAACCGAGACGTTCCTCAAGGTCATACATGAGATCGAAGGTCGGGAGGTCCTTGAGATCCTGTTCGGTGTATGCGCGCAAGACCTCGTAGTCAAATCCCAAGATGTTGTAGCCGACCACGAGATCCGCGTCGGTCAGCAGCGAGACGAGCTCTTGGATCGTTTCTTCGGTCACCACGAGGAACTCGTCCCTGTCGTAACGATAGGCAACCCCGACCGAAACGCCGAGCCGGTGGAACTGGCTCCTCCCGCCGACCTCCTCAAACGAGCGTTGCGTTTCGAGGTCGAAGACGACGACCTTCTGATCCTTTGGAACCTCACGCTGAGGATTCTGATCGAACAGGTCCATCTGGCCGTCCCAATGCTCCAAGCCAACCTCCTGTGTCGCCGTGCGGGCTCGATTCTAGCACCGCGTCCCGAGGTCCGAAATGGGAACTGGGGAGCGGGGGAGGGAGGATGAATTCAGAAGCAGGAATGAGGCGGATCCAGCATCTCGCATCGTGTCGATCGGGCACGGAGATGGGAGTTGGTGAGATGCCGAAGCTTGCCCAGATCTGTATACTCCCCGCCGTGGTCATGGTTGTTGACGAACCGCAGCGTCCGCCGATCGAGTTGACGGTCTTTTCGGGGCCGCTCGATCTTTTGCTGCACCTGATCCGAAAGAACGAGGTGTCGATCTACGACATCCCGATTCTCAGCATCTGCGATCAATATCACGCCCACCTGCAGAAGATGCAGGAGCTCGATCTGGATATTGCCGGCGATTTTCTGTGGATGGCCTCGTGGCTCCTGCACCTGAAATCGAAAATGCTCCTTCCGCAAGCGGTGGAAGGAGAGGAAGACCCGCGCGAGGAGCTGGTGGAGCGACTGCTCGCGTACCGGCGGGTCAAGGAGCTGGCGTCGCTTTTACACGACAGTGATATCGTTCGCCGGTGTTTGTGGACCCCCATTCTCGATGCCGGATCGCGTCCGCCGACGGACCCCGAGCTGGACTGGGAAGACGTGGATCTGAGGGTCCTTGCTGAAACCTACCTCCTTGTGATGCAGCGCTTCGCCGCCTCCCATCCGCCTCCAATCGAGGTTCTCCCACTGCGATACCGCGTCGAGGACAAGATGGCCGACATCTACCACCGCGTGCGGTCAGACGGACTGGTGCCACTCTTGAGGGAGCTCAACTCGCGGTCGGACCCGGTAGAGGTCGCAACTGTGATGGTAGCGGCCCTCGAGCTGGTCCGACTGCGCGGAGTCTTCGCCGAGCAGCGCAAGGCGTTTTCCGAGATCTATCTGAGGCCGGGTGATCGTGAGCTTGCATCCCGGGAGCTCATGCTCAGGGAAGACAACGGTGGATAAGGCCACCTTGACCGCAACGATCGAATCGATCCTGTTGACCGCGACTGGACCTGTGGCCGTGGCCGCTGTTGCCGAGGCTATCGACGAAAAGGGGATTGGAGAAGAGGAACTGCTCGAGGTATTTGAATCAGTTGCCGAGAGGTGGGACCGGCCGGACAGCGGTCTCCGCCTGGAAAAGGTGGCCGACGGTTGGAGATGCACGACTCCACCCGCCCTCGATCCCTATCTGCGGTCCTTTCATGGCATCGCGGCCCGGCAGCGGCTTTCGCAGGCCGCGCTCGAGGTCCTGGCGATCGCCGCCCACCGTCAGCCAGTGACGCTACCCGAGATCAATTTCATTCGCGGGGCCAACTCCGCAAGCGTGGTTCGAACCCTTCTCGACCGAAAGCTGCTCCGCATGGCGGGGCGAAAAAAGGTCGTCGGGAAACCATTCCTTTACCGCACTTCGCGTGAGTTCCTGGTCCATTTCGGGCTCGAGAAGGCGGAAGATCTCCCCGACCCGGAGGAGCTGGTGAAGGATGAGGTCCTCACCGCCGACTGATCTTTCGACAGATCGCACGCCTCACTCGACAAGCCCCGCCCACCCGACATTGCCCACAGATGACGCAGATGGACGCAGATATCATCAACGGTCGTTTTGGGGATCGCTGTCGCATGCCGCAAAAGAATGTCGCTGATCTCTGTCGCAGTCGGCTGGGGTTCCTATCACCGATCTTCGGCTGCAAGGCCCGATGCACCGCACCCAGCGCCGTTTTCTCGCCTCGGGGCGCTCGACGTACTGTCACGTACGCCTCCGCGCCCCTCGGGTCGAAAACGACCCTGGGCACGTCACCTCGAACCTTTCGCTTCGAACGCTGGTGAATAGTCCGGGCTAGGCGTCAACGATCTGAGCCGGCACCCCGGGCCACAGGGCGCTGCCGACGTCGCCGACCAGTCTCCTCAGCCGGCCGTAAAGCTCGTTGAAGGCCCACTGGCGCGTGACCTCGACGAGGAGGGAGCCGGAAATCACGGTGGTCACCCCCGGCAACATTCCGCCGGAGAACCCGCCAGCGAACCAGGCTGCAACGGCTATCAGAATGACACCGGCAAGACCGGCCGCATGGGCGGCGTGGGTTTCGAGAGGTTCGCAACGGATCCTCAGTTCCCAGGCCTCGGCATCGCGGAGGAGGTGAAGATCAACGACCTCGTCGATCTCCCGAGAGATCACACCGTAGACCCGAGTGCGGCCGGGAAGACTCAAGCGCCAACCGTCGGCGGCACTGCCGGCAACCGTGAGACCGGAGGCGTGAACCGCTTCCCTGATTCTCATCTCGGTCTCGATTGGGGGTACGAACGTGGCGATCTGATAGCGCAATTCGAGAGCCTGTGCGGGTCGTTTGCGGGCCATCTCTGGGATCCAGACCATGGACAGAGTATGGGGGGAGACGGCGGATGGAGTCAAAATATCTGCAAAATGTAGGTTAAATAATTGATTTCAAATGATTTAATATTTCTTCTGTGCGGATACGGAAACGGAGACGGGCACGGGCAAGGGAGGAGACGGATATACTCGGCACGAGGTCCGGGCACGCGAGGGGAGGAGTCATGGAGGACAGCCGTCTGCAGCCAAAAACCAGGGTTCTGATGATGCCGCGGGACACGAACCCCGCGGGTACCATCTTTGGCGGCGTGATCCTCTCCTATATGGACCAGGCCGGTGCGGAGGAGACTCGCTGCCACGGGGCTCGAAGGGTGGTGACCGTCGCGATGAAGGAGGTGGTATTCCACGAACCGGTGTTCGTCGGAAACCTCGTGTCGTTCTTTACCCAGCTGGTGCGAGTCGGTCGCACCTCGGTCACCGTGCGGGTACTGGTCAGGGCCTCCCGCGACCTGGACCGAGGCGATGAGGTTGAGGTGACGGAAGCTGAGATCACCTACGTCAATGTCGACCGGGACAATCGGCCGTTGCCCCTCGACGCCGCAAAAGTTCGACCGAATGGGTAATGCGATCGGCGAAATTCAACAACTCCTCGAACGGGGGCGAACGGCCGGTTTGGCGCCGGCGATGGTCGCGAGTTGGAAGAGGGCCGGGGACAGAGGATCTCGGGAAGCAGTGGGAGTATCTGCCCTGAGACCCGAGAAGGCGGCAGTGTCCGAGCGAACCTGGTTCGATCTCGCCTCGCTCACCAAACCGTTGGTCACGACGACGCTCACCGTGCTGGCATTCAGGAGCGCCGCTTTAGCCCTGAAGACCACGGTGGGGGAGGTTCTTGACGAGGTGAGGGACACTGCCGTGGGATCTCTTCAAATTCGACAGCTCCTCACCCACACCTCCGGCCTGCCGGCCTGGCTCCCGCTCTACTGCGTTTCCGAAGGCAGACCTGAGAATCTGCTGCGCCGTCTCGGAGACATCGAACTCGAGGCGGCGCCCGGGTCGCGGGTGGTTTACTCGTGCGTCGGCTTCGTGATTCTAGGAATGATCCTCGTTCGGGTCTCCGCAACCAGTCTCGATCGTCTCTTCCGGCGAAAAGTCTTGGATACCCTCGATCTCGTCGCCGATCTCGGTTTCCGACCCGATCCTGGCGCTCAGCCGGTTGCGGGTGGGGCGAGCGTCGCAGCGGTCGAGCGACGATTGGTTCGCGAACTCGGGCTCAGCCCTCGGTGGATCCCGCCGATGGCTCCGGGACTGCCGGATGACGGCAACGCCCGGTTCCTGGATGGAGTGGCCGGAAACGCAGGTCTGTTCGGCACCGCCGCAGGCGTGGCTAGGTTGGCGGCCGAGTACCTTCCCGAAGCGGGCCAGCTGTTGTCCTCAGAGGAAGCTGGTGCGGTGACTTCCTCCTATACCTCTGGGCTCGAACAGGAGCGCGGTCTCGGTTGGCAGAAGGCTTCGACCGTTGGAAGTTCAGCCGGCACTGGGCTTTCCCCGCATTCGTTCGGGCACACCGGTTTCACCGGGGTTTCGGTATGGGTCGATCCATCCAGTCGGGGGATCTTCGTTCTCCTGACCAACCGCAACCATCCAGAACAAAGGGAGATCGATCTCAATCCGCTGCGGCGACGGTTTCATGTTCTTGCGGCGAGGTCTTTGATCAGATCACCTGCATGAGACCGGAGAGCAGGATCAGCGTCACCGGCAGCCAACAGAGGCAGGAATCAGCGTCAGCGACAGCAATCAGGGAGCAGCGACAGGATGCAGCGATAGTGGCCAGCGGGAACCGCGACATGGTCACCTCCGGGTCGTTCATGGGGTGTGGGTAGCCTTTGAGGTTGTTTGTGTCAAGGGCAAGCCGGCCTCGGAGCCCGGTCGTTCCGACCCTTGACACAACCAACCTCGCGGAGGGCCACGGCAGGATCGGAAGAGATCGAATTCACCACTGGCGGATTGCCTATGCTTCGGCAGAGGAGGTGGACTGTCACCTCAGGCTTCTTTGCGTTTCAGGTGCGGTGCGTTGCGCAAAGGCAACCACCGCCTTACAGCTCTTCGACGAGGTTCGTGCGATGACCTGGCGGTTGCTCCATCCAAACACATGAAAGGGACGGGATCTGCGTTTATCTGCCTGATCTGCGGTTTCTGCGGGGGAGGGTGGGCGGGAATTCCGAATTCCTAATTCAAGATGTCGGCATGCCGACATCGGGTCGGGCTATGTCCGCAGTCCAGTCAGTCGATTGATCGCGAAGAGGGTCGCGAGAACAAACGGCGCCCAGGCGCCGACGACCGGCGGCAGAACCTCCACCTCGCCCAGCTTTGAGAACAGAGACACGAGCATCATATAAGCGATCCCAAGGACGAGCGCGACTGCCACTCCCTGCATCGTGCTGACCCGGCGCCCACCTCTGCTCAGACCGAAGGGAAGGGCCAAGAGCACCATCACGAAAGCAGAAAGCGGGTAGGTCAGCTTCTGGTGCCATCGAACGATCAGCTTGCTCGGACGGTATCCAGAATCGATCAGCTCGTCGATATAGTCGCCGAGCTCGCCGAGGGACATCTCCGCCGGGGTGCGATACTCCTGACCAAAGTAATCTGGGTCTTCGGGAATATCGAGCATCATGGGACTGTCGATTCTCCGGTACTCGTCGGTGCCGTCCGGGAATATCTGTCGAAACCAACCCGAATCGGCGATCCAGAGACCATCCAGATAGCGCACCCGGCGCGAAAAGAGGTGGAACTTGAGCTTCATATGATCATCGATTCGAAAGAGCGTGAATCGGATCAGCGTCTTGGATGGGGAGTCGAAACGCAAGAAGTTGTAAAGCGCCTCGTCGTCTCGGGACATCAGCCACTGGCGGTCGCTAGATCGGTACGACCGTCTGGTGTCACGCCCCATGATGCGATCCCGCAACCGCTGCGCCTCTCGGTTGGCTTCGGGTACCACGATCTCGCCGAGGATCCAAAGTCCTCCAGCCGACACCGTTGCGATCAGAAGGATCGGGACGGTCAACCGGAAGAGCGAGATACCAGCTGCCTTGAGGGCGGTCAGCTCCTGTTGACGTTCGAGAACCGTCAGCAGAATGAGAACAGCGATCATCAGGGCAAAGGGGGTGACATCGAGGAAGACCTGGGGTATCAGATTCGCGTAGTACCCGAAGATCACACTGGATGATACGTCGTTCTTTGCCATGTCCTCGACTCGATCGCTCAAGTCGATGACGATGTAGAGCAACGCGGTGCTTCCGAGCACTAGAAGCAGGGGAGGGATCAGACGACGGGTTATGTATCGGTCGAAGAGCGCGGGAAACCGGGTCGCGTAACGACGACGCTGTATATTCAGCGGTAGACTGCCGGTCATCGGGCTGGGAGCACGCCCGGCGGCCGTTCGATCCCGGCGATTCTGAAGCCACTGCCGCCACCATTTGATGCCGCGGCCCAGAAGGGATTCACGACGGCCACGCTCACCCAGCCATCGTCCCATTCGCCGCATCAGAAACAGTGCGGCTCCCGAAAGCACGATGTTCGGCAACCAGATCCCGACCCAAGGGGGGAGGCTTCCTTCGATGGCTAGCATCTTGCCCTGGTTACTCACCAGGTAATAGACGAGGACCACAGCCACCGAGATCACGAATCCTCGACCGCGTCCGCCGGAGCGTGTTCCGACGCCCAACGGAAGGGCAAGCAACGCAAAGACGGCGCACGCGAATGGGATCGCGAGCCGTTGGTTGAGCTCGATCGAAGCATGCCTTCGTTGGGTCAGGATTTCCTGTTGAGAAAGCGGCTCCTCGCCCTCGCCCCGGGGCATTTCACCACCCGCGACAAAAGCGATCAATTCACCCGTCTCACGCTCGCCCATGCGGAGTTGATAACGGACTGACCCTCCGCCCTGGAGCGCAGGGCGGATCAGCTGGGTTCGGTTTCGGTTGACCCGATAGGTCTCCGGATCATCGCGTGAGAACTGGTGGGTCACCACATCCTCGAGACGAATCCACTGCTCGATCTCCGGCATCTCCCCGGAGATGCCGCCAGTGTCCGTCATCGGCGCGGGGTCCGCCGTCACCATCGAGCCACGCTGGGCCAGAGTCAGACGCTCTTCCCCGGGATTGCTGCTGTCATAGAACAGAATGTCCCGCCATTCGCCCGACTCGTTGTCCACGTCGCGGAGGTAGAGCAGCACGTTCGGGAGCTCTTCGTGGAAGACCTTGGGCTCGATCCTGCCGAGATTTTTTGCACCCGCGAAGAGTTTCACCCGGAGATCACGGAGTTCGCGGCTCGATCTGGGGATCACTTCGAGATAGAGATAGGCGTTCAAACCCGTCAGCACAAGGCCGAGAAACAGAATCGGACGCAATAACCTCGAAACCGGGATGCCAGCGGCCTGCAATGCCACGAGCTCGCTATCGGTGTTCATCCGTCCCACCGCGAGGAGCACACCAAAGAGAAAACTCATCGGGATTGTCAGCACCACGATGTGGGGCAGAGTCGCGAGAAGGACGTGGCCCGCGTCGGCGGCCGAGACTCCGCGAACCAGAATTTGCTCGATCAACCCGTAGATCCCGCGCATGACGACGAGAAAGGTGTAGGTGATGAATCCGAGGATTGTGGGTGGCAGCACCTCACGGACGACGAATCTGTCGATGACGCCAAACAGTCTCATATCAGCCGTCCGACAAGGCTGGAATTGCTGCAGTTCGTCATCCAGAGAATTCTACACGCATCGTCGTGAAAGCCTCCAGGGGAGGTTGGCATAAAATCTCCACAGGATTTCCACAGCATGAGTTTTTTCCACAGAAACCGTGACCGATTACAATGTCCGATAAGATATATTATGTAAACCTGAATATGATGAGGCCGCATATTTGCTCGAAAAACTGGCATACCAGGAAATCCCCGCGACGGTCGCCTCCCCCGTTACGAGGGCTCGTTTTCGGACTCTAAACCCGACTCGAGTTCTTGGATGATTTCCTTGAGCGCTTCGATCACTTGTCGAGGCTCGGGCTCGGCCTCGGTGCGGAAAGACAACGACATCGAGTAGCTTCTTTCGGGGTTACGAAATCTGATCGTAAATGGCCGGCGGGGCGGATTGCGGACTTCCTCTGATTGATCTGAAACATCGCTAGCCGGATCCGCGAGATCTGCTCGACGCCGGCGAACGGCCGCGCGATCGAGGCGCTCCTCCACGATCTCCCGGACCAGTTGCTCCATAGCGGAATGGTCTCCGGCCTTCGCGATTTCGAGGAGCACTCCCTTGGCACTGATGTCGGCATGCCGACATAGGTCGCGAATTCGATTCGGGATCTGGAGCAGACTGAGAGACTCTGTGACCGTGACCCGTGAACGACCGACGGCCTCTCCCACCTGTTGGTGGGTGTATTCGTATTTTTCGATCAGCGTGAAATACCCCTCGGCCTCCTCGAATGCCGTCAGGTCTTTGCGCTGCAGGTTCTCGATGAGGGCGATCTCCAAGGCCTGCTGATCGTTGACGCTGAGCTCGATGCACGGAACCTCGGTGAGACCGACCGCCATTGCGGCATGGAAACGGCGTTCACCCGATACGAGCTCGTATTTTCCGCCCTCGAGGCGTCGCACCAGGAGGGGCTCAAGCACGCCGTGAGTATCGATGGAGGACCGCAGATCATCGAGATTGCCGAGGTTGGAACGAGGCTGATCCTGGTTGCTGGTGATCGTCGTGATGCGAACCATCCGACCGATTCCCTCCCCCATCCGTTGCGCAAGCTCATCAACGAAGTGCCGGTCGTGGCGCATCCGCCGGTGGGCCGGCAATCCTGTCTTGGGCTTACTCTGAGCCGACACGTTGCAGAACCTCCTCGCAAAGACGGTAGTACTCATACGCACCGCTCGACGACGGCGCGTGCTCGAAGATGCTCGACCTGTGGGCCGGGCTTTCTTCGAGGCGTACAGACTTGGTAATCACGGTATCGAAGACGTGCCCGCCGAAGACCTCGACGATCTCTTCGCGGACCTGGCGAGCAAGGATGGTGCGTCGATCGAACATCGTGATAAGAACCCCCAACATCCGAAGCTCGGTGTTTGGCCGAGCCTTGATTTTGTCGATCGTCTCCAACAGATCATCGGTACCCTCAAGTGCAAAATAGGACGCCTGGATGGGAATGAGAACGTGGGATGCCGCTACGAGGGCATTGACTGTCAAAAGACCGAGGGTCGGTGGAGTATCGACGATGATGGAGTCGATATCGTTTTCGAGGCCTTCGATCGCATCTTTGAGGCGATACGGTGCGTCGAGCTCGCCCGCCAGGCTGACTTCCAGCTTGGCCATCGCGATCCGCGAGGGCGCGACAAAAAGATTTTCGTGAGCTCCGGGCAGGATAATCTCGGCAAGGGGCACCTCGCCGCGGAGGACGTCAAACATGTGCCCGTTGATCGACTCGAGATCGGTATGGGACATGGTCGAGTTGGCCTGCGGATCAAGATCGACGAGCAGGGTTTTCAGGCCTTTCTGGGCGAGCCCGGCGGCCAGATTGATGGCGGTGGTGGTCTTCCCGACACCGCCCTTTTGGTTGGTGATGGCAATGATCATGAACTCTCCGGGCTGAGCCTTTCGGACCTGGCAACTATATGGGTGCGGTTATTCGAGTGTCAACGCGAGACGGACTGGCGGTAACCGTGATCACATCTCGTACTCGCCCATGTCTTCCGGCCGCATTTTCTCGAGGATCGAACGGATGGTCTCGTCGACCGTGGCCTCGCTCATCACAGCGCGTTCGAGGACCGACGGATCGACCAGGACGTCCGCCTTCGCCCTCAATGCGATTGCGATCGCGTCCGACGGCCGCGAATCGATCTGATGAGTCGTCTCCTGGGCGTCCCGGAGCTGGATTGAGGCGATGAACACGCTGTCGTCGAGGGTGTGAATGAACACGTGATCGATCACGTGCCCGGTGGTTTCGATGAGAGTCTGAATCAGATCGTGGGTCATCGGTCGCGGCGTGTCGACCCCCTCGAGCTCGAGCGCGATCGAGTTTGCCTCGCAGACACCGATCCAGATCGGGAGGAAGGTGTTGCCGTCGTTGTTCTCGAGAATCACGACCGGGCTGTTGGAAGTGGGATCCATGACCAGACCCCGTACCGTCATCTTGACCGCTGCCGACGAGTCAATATGGTGGCTCATGAAACCAATGTGTCGGTGTCCGCGGCCGATGTCAAGCGCCGACGCTAAAAACCGGCAGGCTGGAGTTGTCGGTTGCGCGGCTGCCGACCAACGAGTGCGAGCCCGCGCCGGTGATCTTCACGTCGACTAGATCACCGATGCCCTCACAGCCGGTTTTGGGAAAGTTGACGACTCGATTGTCCTCTCCCCTGCCCTGCCAGTGTGCTGAATCTCGTCGGCTGTTCCCATCGACCAGAACCGCTACGGTGCGGCCGACCAGAGCCTGGTTGAGCTCCAAAGAGATTCGATCGGTCAGCTCGAAAAGCCTGTGGAGACGCTGTTTCTTGGCATCCTCCGAGAGCAGGTCCTGATAGCGTGCGGCCGGCGTTCGAGGGCGAGCCGAGAACGCGAACGCAAAGACCTGGCCGAACCGAAGATCTTCGAGAAGCTCCAACGTTTGGCCAAATTCGGCCTCGGTCTCGCCCGGGAATCCGACGATGACATCGGTCGAGAGGCTGATGTCAGGGACCGCCGAGCGCAGACGCGCGATCAGATCGATGTACTCGGTGCGGGTGTAGCGGCGGTGCATCCGCTTGAGCACCGAGTCGGCCCCGGCTTGAAACGGCAGATGAAGGTACCGCGAAACCTTGGGTTCGGCCGCCAAAACTCGAATCAGACGATCGTCGAAGTGGCGCGGATGCGAGGTGATATAACGAACCCTCTCGAGTCCGTCGATCGCGGCCACTGCCTCGAGGAGATCTGCAAAATCGGCACCCGTGTCGGGGCAGCGGTAGGCATTGATGGTCTGCCCGAGCAACTCGACCTCTCGCACGCCCCCGTCGGCCAGGTGGCGCACCTCGCACAGGATGTCTTTGAGGGTTCGACTGATCTCTCGTCCACGTGTGTAAGGCACGATGCAAAAAGTGCAGAACTCGTTGCAGCCTTCGATGACCGTCACCATGCCTCGGGTGGAGCTCTTGCGAAAAATGGTCGCGAAGTTGTGCTCGCGCTCCGCATCAAAGGCGGTGAGGACCGGGCGGTGGCCTTGTTCGACCGCGCGCACCGCCTCCCCTACTCGGCCGATCTCCCCCGGCCCGAGAACAAAACCCACCGACTCGGATCGCGCCAGGAGCGAGCTCCCCTCTTGCTGTGCGACGCATCCACAAACGCCGATCACCGGGGGACGTGAGAGCTTCTCGAGCGTTCCGATTCGGCTCATTATTTTCTGCATCGGGCGTTCGCGGACCGAGCAGGTGTTGAGAATCACCATGTCTGCCTGGGCGACCTCGGGTGCGGCGTCAAGTCCCAGTTCGCGGAGCTGTCCCTCGATCAGCTCGCTGTCGTGCTGATTCATCTGGCAGCCCCAGGTTTCGATGAAATAGGATCTCATTCGCATTTCTCACTCGACGCCCGCAGAGTGTAACCCCGCAAACGATCTTCCGCAACAGAAGCTCGATACCCGGAAGGCTCCCGTCAAACAATTACAAAAAATAAATCTTGTTTTTAAAGCTAATCTCAATCAGGCATGATGTTCGGAGTTGGCTCTTCAGGTTTCGGCGTCGGTGGAGAGATTCCCCGAAACCAACCGGGCTCGGCGCCGTCTTGCCGGGCATTCGATTTGATCTCTTGGAGCCGCGGTTCCTCTTGGGCGAGATCGGCCTCGAGACGCTCTCGTCGGTTGAGTGCGTCGTCGAGCTTGGGTTTGATCACGCCGTCACGGTATGACGGATCATCCCAGGCGTAGAAGTCACGCCACAGACCGGGAATCTGGCGATCGAGGGCTTCGATCTGGTTCTTGATCGACGCAATCAGCTGGAGCTGCCTCTCGTATTGACCGACCCAGTAGCGCCTCCGTTCGTCGGTGCGCGCGACCTCACCCGACGGCGCTTCCACCATGCCGACCGTGTTGCCCGGATTGGTGAGAGGTCGACGCCCGCTCTTGGAGGCCGTATCCTTGCCGGTGGTTGTGGTGAGGCTGCCCTTCGAGGCGTAATCGGCGAGGTTCTCGTTCGTTATGACGATGCTCTTGCCTTCCTCGGCGCCCTTGAGCGGCTTCGTCTTCGCCACTTCGGACAACGCTTTTTGGTTGTCCTTGGCCGGCGGCGTTGCGGTGGGTGTTGGTGTCGGTTGATCGGCCCCGCCGGGCCCTGATACAAGGATCAGGGCACAGACTGCCGCCGAGATCACCAGAGCCAGAAATCTTCCTGTGGAACTCATCGCAGTTTTCCCTTCACTCGAGATCCGCCACACAGTAAGACGATCTCAGGGCGCATTGGTTCCCTCTCGACCGTAGCGATCTTCGAGACGAACGACGTCGTTCAGATGGTTGGTCGAAACCTCGAGCAGGCGGCAGTCGGTGATGGCGACCATTCGGTGAAGTACACCCGGTGAAATATGAAAAACGGCACCCGGTGTGAGCCGATGAGTCGTCAGGTGATCGACGTCACTGCCGGTCACGAGTTCGAGCTCCCCGTCAAGAACTCGAAGGGTCTCTTCCTTGACCTCGTGGAATTGCAGGCTCAGGGCCTCGCTTTGGCGGATAAAGAGGATCTTGCCGACATAGCTCGGCGTATTCGCAAAGATTTCTTCGAATCCCCAGGGTTTGTCAACGACGATTGCTTCTCGTAACTCCACGAATCTCTCCACAGTCCAGCTTAAACCTGAATCTTGGTCTTTGCCAGCAGGAATGCCAGCCGTTCGAGCAGGTATTCCTCGACCTCGCGGGCGGTGACCAGCTTGGCCGCCTTCCGGGCGATGTTGGTTGCCTCGCGGTACGACAGTTGTCGAATCAGCGACCGCACGACCGGGATCGCCTGCGGGTTCATGCTGAACTTGTCGAGACCGAGACCGACCAGGACGGGGACCATCAGCGGGTCTGCGGCCATCTCTCCACACATCGACACATCGATGTCCTCTGCCTTGCCGGCCGCAACGACGTTGGCAATCAGCCGCAAAACTGCGGGGTTCGTCGGTCGGTAGAGATCCGCCACCAGATCGTTGGAACGATCCACGGCAAGAGAATATTGGATGAGATCGTTGGTACCGATCGACATGAAATCGACCTCTCGTGCGAGGTCTTGGGCCATCACCGCCGCGGACGGCACCTCGACCATTGCGCCGAGAGGGACCTCCTCGTGGATTTCGTGGCCTTCCCCACGCAGGATTTGGGTTATCTCGCGGACCAGAAGCCGCGCAATTCGGAACTCCTCGATGCCACTGATCAGCGGAAACATGATTCGCACCTGATTGCTGGGAAACTCTCCCGCAGTCCGCAGGAGGGCACGGAGCTGTGTTCGAAAGAACTCGGGCTGGGAAAAACACAGACGGATGCCCCGCAACCCGAGGACCGGGTTCGCCTCGTCGCCTCCGATGACCTCCCGGGCGAGCTTGCGGCCCCCTAGGTCAAAGGTACGTATAGTGACCGGGGCGCCCCCCATCGCCGATACCATCTCTCGGTACACGCCGATGTGATCCTCTTCCGAGGGAAGATTCGGGCTCATCTTCATGTACAGGAACTCGGAGCGGTAGAGGCCCACGCCTTCGACATTCCAGTGCAGAGCCTGTTCGATTTCAGCCGGGAGGTCGATGTTGGCGAGGAGCTGAATCGCATGCCCATCGCGGGTGACCGTCGGCATGACCCTCATCTGCAACAGCGTCGATTGCTGCTCGAGGTATTCCCGTTGCCGGGACCGGTACTCGCTGATCTCGGCCGGGTTCGGATCGAAAACGATCTTGCCTTCGAATGCATCGAGGGCGAGATGGCGGGAGCGCTTGGCCTTTTCGCAGAGACCGCGGGCACCGACGATTACTGGGATGCCCAGCGATCTGGCGATGATCGTGGTATGGGAGGTCGTTCCACCCATTTCCAGAGCGAAACCCAGGATGTTGTTCAGAGGCAGCTGGACCGCGGTGGATGCGGGCAGGTCGTCGGCGACCAGTATCACCGGGCGATCGAGTTTTTCGAGATGGCCGAGATCGAGTCCGTGGAGGGCATTGTGGATCTGAGTGGCGACGTCGAGGACGTCCAGCTTTCGGTCTGCAAGGTACTCGTCCGGGAGCGCCTCGAATCGGGAAACGAGGCCTTCGACCACCTGATCGATGGCCCAGCCGGCGTTGACCTCCTCTTCTCGGATCACCTTTTCGACCGGCACCACGAACGACGGGTCGGAGGCGATGAGCTGGTGTGCCTCGAAAATCGCGGCGTACTCCTCCCCCATCTGGCGCGACGCGCGGTCCCGGTTTTCCTGGATATGTTGGACAGTAGCCGTCACTGCCTGTCGGAAACGTTCGATCTCGGCCTCCACCTCCTCGGCAGGAATCGTGATGCGCAATGTGGAGATGGGGCGGGACTCGTGGATGACCGGTTCGCCGATGGCGATGCCCGGGCTCACCCCCAGTCCGGTGAGGGCCTCGCTCACTGCCCCTCTCCAAATTTAGAGGCGAACAGCTCGACGATCGCGTTGACAGCCTCCTCTTCGTCGGCGCCGTCTGCTCGGACGGTCAGCGGCGTCCCCTTGGTGGCGGCAAGTGTGAGGATTCCAAGAATCGATTTGGCGTTGACCTCCTCGTTTTCGGTTCCGACGAAGATTTCCGCTGAAAAGGCGCTGGCGGTGTGGACCAGCTTGGCCGCGGCTCGGGCGTGAAGCCCGAGCTTGTTGCTGATCCTCACCTGTTCGTGGGTCATCTCGCTCACTCCTCGTCTTCGAATGCTGATTCTCTGCTGGGTCGTGCTGATCGAAAGTGATCGACCCCTCTATTGTATTGTGTCTACACTGCTTGGTGTATCCACGTCCGGTCTCAGGTATTTGCCTTGGCGTGGAGAAACTCGCTCGCCACACGAATGCTCTTCTGCCCCGCCTCCGTCAACCCGGCTGCAATTTCGTTCAGCGACATTGGTGATCCCTCGAGCGAGCCGAGCTTGACGAGCATCGGAAGATTGACTCCGGTCACGATCTCGACCTTTTCCGCCTCGAGGAATGGCAGGGCAAGATTCGTGGCGGTCCCGCCAAACATATCGGTCAACACAAGGACTCCGTCTCCTCGATCGAGATCGCGCAACTGCCTTTTGAGGGATTTGGAAGCTTCGTCCGAGTCTACGTCCCAGGGCAATGACATTGCCGACGTCCTGTCGACGAGGTTCGGGTCGATGGTCTGCGCGGCCTGCAGCAACTCCGTCGCGAGGTCGCCGTGGGTCAGTACCAGAACTGGAATCATGAGTACCTCCAACGCTCCTTGTCCCGGTGATGCACGACCACGTCGCGACCCTCCTTCTTGAGGGCCTCGGCAACACGTTCGGCCATATAGACCGAGCGGTGTCGCCCACCGGTGCACCCCATCGCAATGCCGAGGTGGGTTTTCATTTCCTCGGCGTAGCAGGGTAGGAGATACGATATCAGGTCGAGGACCCGCTTGAAGGCTTCGTCAACATCGGAGTATTGGCCGAGCCACTCAGCGACCGCATCGTCGTCACCGGCGAGCGAACGCAAACCCTCCTCAAAAAAAGGGTTGGGAAGAAACCGAACATCAAACACCAGGCTCGCCGTGGCCGGCACGCCTTGCAGATAGGAGAAGCTCTGCACCTCGACCGTGAGCGGCCGCCGATCCTGCGCCCCGCCCGCGAGAGAGAGCATCTGGCGTCTCAGGTCATGCGGCGAAAGTCCGGTAGTATCGACGACCACGTCGGCAAGGCCGCGGACCTCTTCCAGGAGTCTCATCTCCTCGGTGATCGCCTGTTCGAGACCGAGGTCGCGCAGCGGGTGTGGGCGGCGGGCCACCGAGAACCTGCGCAACAGGATTTCCGGTGAAGCCTGGACGAAGATCAAGCGTAGGCCTTTGTACTGCTCGATCAAGTCCCGGAAGGCCTGGGGAAACAGCTGAATCATGCCGCGCGTGCGCACGTCGAGAACAACCGCGAGGCGGTCCATATCTTCCTGGGTTCGCGAAAAAAGCTGAGGCACCAGCTCAAGCGGTATGTTGTCGACGCACGAGTATCCGATGTCTTCGAGACTCCGACTGAGCACCGTCTTCCCCGCCCCTGAGAGACCGGTGATGACAAATGGCCCGTTGAAGCGACTCTCACTTCGGATCATCAGGCCCTCCCTTGGCCAGCAGATTGACGCTTTCGAGGAAACCGCGTTCATCCTCGATTCCACGCTGCGCCAGAAGGCATTTCCGGACCGCCGTTTCGACCATGATCGAGAGGTCGCGCCCTGGGGCCACCACCATGGTGTATTTCGGCACTTCGATACCGAGAATGTCTTCGGTGGAAGTCCAAGCGCTGGGTCGTTCCATCATCTGCTCACGCCACTGTTGCTCCATCTGCCGCGCCTGAGGCGTGAGCTTGGTCAGCTGAATCACGAGTGAAACCGTCACCGAGGGCGAGGTCGCAGTCATTCCAAAATGCTTCCGAACATCGATAATGCCGACCCCGCGTAGCTCGAGGTAGTTCTCCAACAACTCATGGGGGCTTCCGAGAAGTCCCCGATGATGGGTGCGCCGAATGACCACGGTGTCGTCGGCCACTAACCGATGGCCGCGGTACACGAGTTCCAACGCGCACTCGGATTTGCCGATCCCCGGATCGCCGACAATCAGCGTGCCGAGTGAAAACACGTCGATCAGGACACCGTGACGTTGAATTCGCGGCGCCAGTTCGTCCTCGAGATAGCTCGAAATCGATTCGATGGCCTCCGAGGTCTTGGTCTCGGTTACGAGCAGCGGAATGCCTCGCTCATCAGCGGCCACGCAGATCTCGCTCGGCGGCACGGCACCCTTCGTGGAGACCACACACGGAATCTCGAGATCCATCAAGGCGGCAAGCCGAGCCTCGGCCTCCTTGACAGAGAAGGTTGCCAGGAACTCATACTCCGACTCGCCCAGAATCTGCAACCGACCGGGTTTGACGTACGGCAGGTATCCTGCGAGGGCAAGGCCGGGTTTTTGAATTCGCGGGTTCAAGATCTTGCGCTCAGCCAGACTACCGGAACCGGCAACAACTCTCAGATCGAGATCGGACAGCCGCTGTTCGCTGAGCAGTCGCTCGATCGATATTGCCTCCGGTGCGGTCACAACCCCTCCGCCTCGGCGGCACGACAAATCGCCTGCACGACTTCTTCTGCATCCGATGCCGACAGCAGCTCTTTGCGGAGATCGCGAAGTTTCAACACGCGTGCGATCTGTGACAGCACCTGCAGGTGGGCCGCCGGTTGATCGGGTGGTGAGAGCACCATGAAAACGAACCGCACCGGGTCATGATCGTTACCACCAAACGGCACCTCGTTGGCAAACCGAGCGAGAGCAATGGCGATCTGTGCGAGACCTTGGGTTTTGCAGTGGGGAATGGCGAATCCGTCACCTACAGATGTTGAACCGAGGCTCTCGCGTTCGAGGAGTGACTCCACCACCCCCGAGGATGCCAAACCAAGGGTTGGGGCGAATACTTCGGCCACCGCAATCAGGGCGGACTCCAAGCCGGTAGCGGTCAGATCAAGGTACACGTTGTCGGGCTCGATGAGCTTGTGGATCTTCATCAGAGCTCAGGTGTGATCAATCCCAGGTTTTTGTCTTCACGCCGATAGATGACGTTCACACGATCGTTGGAAGCGTTTCGAAAGACGAGGAAATCGTAGGTTGAATCGTCGAGCTGGAGGACAGCCTCTTCGATGGACATCGGTTTGATGGGGATGCGGCTCCGCTCAACGATTCGCGGTTCGCCCGAAGAAATCGATGTTCGCTCCAACACGTCAACCGCCCACCCATGTTCGGTTTTGGCCTCCGATCCGGCGCGTTTTTTGTGGTCCTTGAGCCGCGTCTTGGCCCGCCGGGCCTGAATCTCGAGCTTGTCGACCGCCTCCTGGATCGCCGCCATGACATCCTTGTTCTGGGCAGTCGCCTGGATGTCGAAGTCCTTCCCCTTGACGAAAAGATCGACGACATGCAGGTGGCGCTCGGCCGCCACTTCGACCCTGATGTCGATGATGTCGTTGAAGTACTTCTTGATCTTCGCCAACTTCTTTTCTGCGACCTGCTTCGACTGGTCGCTGAGGTCCACTTTACGGGCGATGTACTCGACTTTCATGGTGTACTCCTCTAGAAGACTTTTTTGCGCTTGTCCGATGATGGAATCATCATCTCTTCACGGTATTTGGCAACCGTTCGCCGTGCCAGTCGGATTCCCTCTTTTTGCAACATGCGCATGATCTTCGAGTCGGACAACGGTCGTTCCGGATCCTCGGCTTCGACGAGCCTGCGAATCCTTTCCTTGACGACCATCGAGGATATGTTTTCGCCGCGTGCCGAATCCACCCCGGAGTGGAAGAAGTACTTCATGGGGAAGAGCCCGCGCGGTGTGTACATGTACTTGTTGCTAACCACCCGAGAGATGGTCGATTCGTGCATACCGATATCTTCTGCGACCTGACGCAGCACCATCGGTCTCAGATGTTCAATGCCGTTGTCGAGAAAAGCCTTTTGAAAGCTCACGATGCTCTGCGCGACCTTGTAGATCGTGCGCTGGCGTTGGTCGATGCTCTTCATGAGCCACAACGCCGACCTCATCTTGTCACGGAGGTACTGGTTCGCCTGCGCGTCGAGGGTCTTCCCTTCCAGCATACGGGCATAGCGGGTGTTGATCCGCAAACGTGGAAGGCCATCGTCGTTGAGAGAGATGACATACTCCCCCTCGATCTTGCGAACGTGGACATCGGGCTCGATGTACTGGTTGTCGTCCCGTTGAAACATCCTGCCGGGTTTGACCTCGAGCGCCTGGATGACGTCCAAGAACGGTCTGATTTCGGAGACCTCCGCGCATCCAAGGCTCTCGGCCAGCGTCTCCCACCGTTGATGCAACAGCTCATCCCAATGATCGGTGACCAGCAGATGCGCCTTGCCCAGAATCTTGTTGTCGCCATTCGAGGCTTCGTCCATCATCAGGTGCTCGATCTGGGTTGCCAGGCATTCCTGGAGGTCGTAAGCGGCGATACCCGGGGGATCGAGGGACTGTACAATCGCCACTGCTTCGGTGGCGATTGCCTCGTCACAACCTGTCCCACCCATGATCTCCTCGAGGCTCGCGCGAAGAAAACCATCCTCATCGAGATTGCCGATGATGAATTCGCAGACTTCGACGATTTCGGCGGAGCAGTCAAGGAAACGAACCTGCCACAGGAGGTGGTCGTACAACCCTGCGGGCGCCGAAACCATGTTCTCGAGGCGACGGTCCGAGTCGCTAGCAGGTGCCGCCATCGAAGGTCCTTCGGATCGCCCCTCACCGAGATAATCGGCGAAGAAAGCCTCGACATCGATGTCCGCGTACGTCTCTTCCTGTGAAGGCAAGGGTTCTTCGTCGGATGGAGCCGTTACCGCAGAATCCTCCGCACCCGACCCGGCCTCGATTGCTTCGCGGCGGCTAGCATCCTCTTCCGATTCGCCCTCGGGAGGCGAAGTTTCGTCGATTGGCTCGTCAACCGTCTCCTCGACATCAAGAACCGGATTTTCGAGGATCTCCTGGGCCAGGGTCTCCTCTAACTCAAGCCGTGAAAGCTGGAGCAGCTTGATGGCCTGCTGCAACGACGGCGTCATCACCAGTCGCTGCGCCAACTTCAGTCTGAGCTTTTGTTCGAGGGCCATATCTCAGCGCAACCTCACTAACAGTGACGGCCGTTCGAGATCTCGCGACCACCGGTTATCTCCATCGAACCGGCCGCCAGCCCGATCAAAGCTGGAAGCTTTCGCCGAGGTAGATTCTGCGGACGTCACGGTTTTCCGACAATTCGACGGGGTCACCTGTTGCAAAAATCTTGCCGTCCTTGATTATATAGGCGCGATCGGTGATCTTCAACGTCTCACGGACGTTGTGGTCAGTTATTAAAACTCCTATTCCCAACGACTTGAGTCTCTTGATGATCCGTTGGAGATCGAGCACGGCGAGCGGATCGATGCCGGCGAAGGGTTCGTCGAGGAGAATGAACGTTGGCTCGGTCGCTAGCGCCCGCGCAACCTCCAGCCGTCTTCGCTCGCCCCCGGAGAGGGTCTCGGCCCTCTGGCCCCTGAGATCCGAAAGCCCGAAGTCGTCAAGGAGTCGGTCGATCCGGTCATGGGCTTCACGCGCATCGATGCCGAGCGCCTCGAGTATGAGCCAGATGTTGTCCTCGGTCGAAAGGTGTTTGAAAGAACTCGGTTCCTGGGCGAGATAGGAAACTCCCATCCTCGCACGGCGGTACATGGATTCCGCGGTGATCTCCCGATCGCCCAGGACCACCTTTCCCTCGTTTGGTTGAACCAAACCCACCATCATGTAAAAGGTCGTGGTCTTGCCGGCCCCATTCGGTCCCAGCAGTCCAACGATCTCACCCGGCGAGATCCCGAGGGTGATCCCGTCAACGACCCACCGGCCTCGATAGGCCTTGCGCAGACCGTGCGCTACGAGGTCAAGTGCTTTGGGGCTCAGGGCGGTTCCTCCGGAAAGTAAATCGTCTCCGTGTCTCCGGCGACCGAGACCGTACCATCGGCCTGATTCCAGGTCAACGCGGATCCTGACACGACGTTTCCCGCGGGATCTGCGAGCCTCACGGGGCTGCCGAAAATGGTCACGATCTGGGTGTTGACTTCGCGCCGAGCCTTCTGCCCCGTCATCCTTCGGCCGGTCTGCAGTTCCACGAGTTCCACTGCGCCGACAGCCTCGACGGCAGTGACCTCGTCGTTTTCGTCGAAGAAGACGCTCAGCTCGGCCGCCGCCAGAGTGTGTTCGGGGTCGCTGTAACGGACGTTTCCTCGATAGATGGCCGTGCCGGTGTCACGATCGTAGTCGAGGGAGCGGGCGACCACCACAACGTCCTGTCTGGGATCGGCCTCGGAATCCATCTGCGATGCCGGTAGGGTCGTTCGAACGTGTCCTGCGGCTCGAACTGTGGTCGTATCGTGACGGTAGACTACGTCGTCGGCAAGGAGGAGCCGATGACGCTGCCACAATCTCGCGTTCTCGCGAAGGTGGTATTGCTTTCCGCCTTCGGTAACGTCGAGGATCTCTGCTGCAAAATGAGCCGTTTCGCCGCCATCGCCGTTTTCTCCGCCCATCAATGCGACACCCTGGATCACTCCCTGCACATTGCCTCGAGCCTCCGCCCTTCCTTCCCGATTGAAGAGCTGTGCCTGATCGCTGCTCACCCGTCCCCGATCAGATATCAACAACACACGTTCGGGTCCGGTCGGATCACCGTGGAGGATTGTCAGACCGGCCGCTGGCGAGAGCCGAGCGCGGAAGCCTCGTGCCTCCACCCCGTCTCCGCGGAGGTTCACATCTTTCAAAAGCTCAACATCGGTGGCCTGGCCATCGGTAAACCAGACCCGCGCCTCTCTCGCCTCACCCGACCTCGGTGAGCCCTCGGTGGGCACCTCGCTAAAGCAGGTTGATCGCTCCGTACGGAGATTGATCAAACCGTCCTCGGACAGGACCGCACGGAGGACCCAGGTGCGCAGCGAGCGCTCGAAGAACCCGTCGCCATTGACAAATAGGAACGATATCCAGGGACCGGTCGTCGTGGCATCTATTTGCCACTTTCCCGTGCCGTCGTGCTCAGCCACCGCCGACTCCATCCATGCATCGACCGAGCCGCCCCCTTGTACATTTTCGGCGTGGGCGGTGACTCCACCCTCGAGCGCGATCCTGCGAGGAGGGCCGTCGTCCTTCTCCAAACCGATCGTCATTCGTGGGGCCACGACATACGATTGCTGAAAACGAACGGTTCCACCAGCAGAAAACACGATTTCTTGCTCGGAGCGTTTGTAGACCGCCTCTGGCGCGGTCAAGGTGGCGCCATTCTCGGAACTCAGAAAGACCCGCCCGCTGAGAACGATCTCATCGCGCTCGAGATCGTAGCTGGCGGTCTGAGCGCGACCGAAGGTTGCGCCGGAGACGAAGTTTACGGGAGAGTTGGCGGTAAATCGCCGTGAGCTCGCCTCGAAATCGCCCGCGTCGGTCGTCAGCATCGCCCCACTCGGTGTGGTGAGTCGAATCCCTCCCTCGAGACGGGCGTCTCTGGTCTGGATGTTGAATCTGGCTCCGTCACAGATCAGGGTGGGACCCGGGCTACCATCCCGATAAAACTGCAGCTTCACGCCCTCGATCTCGTGCCACCCAGAGGAAAGTCCCAATGTCTTCTTCGATAGGAGCTCGAAGATAAGCTCGCCGGCTACCCGCTCCACGAACTCGAAACCGGTATAAACGCCGATCGCCCGGTCACCGGATTCACCCACCACCGAATCCGTGTCGACAGCAGCCACAGGTGTCCTGAGTTTCTTGAATCGCTGAGCGACGAGGACCGCCATGACGATGAGGAATATCATGATGGCGCTCGACGTCAGCCGCCGCAGCCAGGCACGCGAAGCGACGCTCACGTGCGGCTCCCAGAACTCGCTCGGGGATCGCGCGAGGAAACGTTCGCACCGCGGACCTGTCGATCGCTCATCGTTTTTTTCAATCAGCGGTCGTTAAAAACGCCCATCGCCCGAAACTTCTTGAAGCGCCGGGTCACCAACGCATCGGGTTTGAGCTTTCGAAGCGCCTTGAGCTGGCGTCGGATCGCGACGGCGATCGTGTCCGCCATGGCGCTTGGATCCATATGGGCACCGCCGGGTGGTTCGGGCAGAATCTCGTCGATGATTCCCAGTTTCTTGAGATCCGGAGCGGTCAGCCGGAGCGCACGTGCAGCATCCTCCGCACGTGCTTGGTCTTTCCAGAGAATAGCAGCGCATCCTTCCGGGGAAATTACCGAGTAGATGGAGTGCTCGAGCATCAAGACCCGATCTCCAATGCCAAGGGCAAGAGCGCCTCCGGATCCTCCTTCGCCGGTCACAACGACGATAATCGGCACCTGAAACGAGGCCATCTCTCTCAGGTTGTGGGCGATCGCCTCCGCCTGGCCTCTCTGTTCGGCGTCGATTCCCGGATAAGCTCCTGGCGTATCGACGAGCGATATGATCGGGTGTCGGAACCGCGCACCAATCTCCATCACCCGGATCGCCTTGCGATATCCTTCCGGGCGGGGCATGCCGAAGTTTCGTCTGAGCTTTTCGGCCGTGTCCCTGCCCTTCTGATGCCCGACGACCACAACCGGGTCTCCATCGAATTTTGCCAAGCCGGCGACGATGGCCGGATCGTCGGCGAAACGCCGGTCACCGTGCAGTTCAGTGAAATCGGTGAAAATGCTATGAATGTAGGCCATTGTGTATGGCCGTTCCGGGTGCCTGGCGACCAGGCATCGCTGCCACGGGGTGAGCGAAGAAAACACCTGGTTGATCGCCGCTTCGAGCTCGCGTCGTGCGTTGCTCAGATCCTCTTCGGTACCGGTGCCAGAGGTTCCGGCGGATTCGAGCTCGATGATGCGAGCGCGTATATCTTCGATAGGTTCTAGGAACGGTGGAATCGGTGAAGCCATTGAGGGACTCTAGCAGAGGGCGACAAAGTGAGTCAAAGTGTGTCCCCTCCCCCACCCACCCGAATTCGGAATGAGGAATTCGGAAATCGGAATTTCCACCCAACCTCCCCAAACCAGGGTTGAGTTTTCAGTTTTGAGTTCCCGCCTACCCTCCCCAGGATTTGAATGTCCATGCGTACAGGTGGGTCGACCCGTTTTCGGCGGGAAGGCCGGGCGTTTCTCGTGACGGGGTCCGAGACAGCGACAGTGAACAGAGGCAGCGGCAGCGACAGAAAACAACGGCAGGCGCATCCGCCGTCGGCAAAAGCCGAACCATTGCCGTTCGCAAAACCCCGTTACGAATTTGGGTGGAGCAGGCGCCAGGTCATCGCGCGGACCTCGTCGAAGAGCCGCAAGGCGG
>CBDTWX010000001.1:0-42112 GCA_965364305.1 uncultured Thermoanaerobaculia bacterium | reverse complement strand
GTCACCTCCCATCAGCTCATCGAGGCGATCGGGCGGCAGCAAGGACATCACACCGCGCGCTTGAGCAATCCAGAACCCGTCGCCGGAACCGCTGACCCTCTTCAAAAGCGTGAGTGCGGCCTCGAACTCGCCCGCCTCGACCGCGAGGCCGGCCGCCAGGACCGCCGCTGGTTCGATCCACGGCTGCCTACGGACCCTCTCGAGTCGTTTCCGCGCGGCGTCCACATCGCCACGTTGCAGCGCATCCACCGCCAGCATCACCTCTCCCTGTGCGCGATATGTCCGGCTTCGAAGATGGCTGATTCCCTTGGCGGCCAGTTCGGGTTCGAGCCGGCGCAGGCGGAGGCGAGCGAGGAACAGACGTCGTTCATCCGTGGTCTTCGCGCGCACGGCCCGAATGGCCGACTGCACGGCCTCGTCCATATCTCCATCGAGCTCGAAGCACCGACCAATGTGGACTTCGATCTCGGCGCGATCTTCATTGGAGCGGACCCTGGCGAGGGCTTTTCGGTACCACCCGATGGCTTCCGACCATCCGCCGCGTCGAAAGGCGCAGCGGCCGCGAAGGAAGGCCACGTCATCGCGCGGCACAGATCCGTCCCGAACCCCGTCCAGCTGCTCGAAGATCGGCGCCGCGCGGTCATAAAGTGCGTGCCGGTAGAAGGTCTTTGCAACCCGCCATCGCTCGAGCGCCGTCAGGTTTTCGAATTCCCACAGCTTCTCAGCAGCCTGCAACGCAACCAGATCGCGAGTGGAAGACGAAAGGAGGCGATCGAGACGTCGCCGACCCTGTTGATCGTCCGACATCGCGAGCGGCAGTTCGAGCCGCCTCCCGAGGCTGCGCGCCAGCTTCGAGATTTCGTTCTCGAGGACTGCTCTGCGCTGAGGATCGACCCCGGCCAACAGAGCGCCGACGGAGGCTTCGGTCGCCGCCTCCCGCAGCGCCCACGGCCTGCCCCGCCCAAACGCCGGCACCGAAAGCTCCACCGCCCTGTTCGGATCATCGACCTGGACGAGCGCGGCAAGCTGAACGCCCGCGAGTTCGCTGAAATCCGGGTTGCCGCCGACGACCGCGCTGGTCAGGAATTTCTCCTCGGACTCGCGATCGCCGAGCTGTTGGGCGGCATGGGCAGCGATCATGGCCTCTTTCTGGCTCAGCGGCAGCTGGCCGGCACGTCGCGACGCCACCTCGAGCACCTTCTCCCAGTCGCCGGAGGAGACAAGGTCGTCAAGCCCCGCCCACAACGGCAGTGCGAGAACTACGGCGAACGCCCCAAACGCGGCTCGATTCCTCAACCCCATGCGCTCGTGAAACACGCTGTGTCTCTTCAATCTTCCGACATGACCGTCGGCTTACGATCCCCTTCGATAGTAATATCTTTCTGGAAGCCTGGCGGAGAGTTGACGTTTCCATCCATTCCACCCGGTGTCAACCGGCCGAGATCTCGCCGCGTGCCCGGCGTGATGGCGGTGGCAGTGCCGGCAATTGTCTACCTCGCGGTCATCCTCGCGGGGTACGACGGCCAGCCATACCTCCGTGGAGATTGCCAGTACTATTTCTACTCTGCGGTCTCGATCGCGGCCGACCGCGATCTCGACCTCGGCAATCAGCTTCCACCACCGATGGAGCGCCATTCCAACGATCTCGCTGTCGACAAACGAGACCGCCTGGTTCCCAAACATCCAATCTGGATGTCCCTCGCCGCGCTGCCGCTCATCATCGTCATGAACGAGCCGGGTGCGCTGCTCTTCAACCTGATCCAGCTCCTCGCGCTGATGTATCTCACCTATGCATTCGCCCGTCGCTACGCCTCCGACGCGGCTGCGGCAACCGCAGTCGTACTCACCGGCGTGGCCTCCTTCCTGCCCCACTATGCGTGGAATTTCTCGCCCGATGTCTTTGTCACCACCTTGCTAATGGCGGCCCTCGTGGCGTTGCCGGCCGACCGACGACCCAGTCTCGGACGTCACCTCAGCGCCGGTCTGCTGCTCGGCCTCGCCGTGGTGTCGAAGTACTCTCTTCTCCTTGTGCTGCCGGGCATCCCGCTGCTCTGCGGACGTCCGGCTCGTCGGACGCTGCCGGCTCTGGCGGGCGGTTTCGCAGTGCCGATCCTTCTGTGGGCTGCGCTCAACACCCACCTCTTCGGATCGCCGCTGGTCACACCATACGACCGCATGGCGACGCTCGACGAGGGCATCGGTGTGGTTCACTCCCAGCGGTCGGATTTCGACTACCCCCTGTGGAGAGGAATCAAGAACCAGCTGTTCGACCCCAAACGCGGGCTGCTGCCGACCACGCCGATTACGATTGTCTCCATCCTCGGATTGTGGTCTCTCTCGCGCCGCGATCGTCTGACGACGCTCTATCTGGCCGGAACCTCCGTCGCGATCTTCCTTTTCTTTTCAAAGTACAGATGGTGGGGTGCCTCTCACTACGGCAGTCGCTTCTTGATGCCCCTGGTGATCTTCGCCGCAGTTCCGCTGGCGGTGATGATCGATTCGGTCGCTGGGTGGTTGCGTTCCCGGCGCGGGCTCGAAGATTCCGACATGGATCGGGTCTCAACCGACCCACCACCAGTTGGCGAAGAGGGCGATGAAGAGACCTGAGAGCGTTGCACCCGCAAAGGCGTACAGCACCGGCAGGCACCTTTTCCCCTCAGTCCAGGACACCCCGATCAACATGAAGAAGGGAAAGAGCGTCAGCGCGAGGCGGGAGAACGACCACAGTGAAGAGCCAAGGGCCACAGCCATGCACACGCCACAATACAGAGTGTAGGAAGGACGAAGCCTTTTCACCATCATCACCAGCATCACCACACAGAGCAGTGCGACCACAAGCTCGTAGGTCGAACCGTGCGAGCCGTGCGCGGTCGGCCCGGCTTCCCACCACCTCACGAATGCACGCCACGGCCCTGACAGTCCACCCCGCCAACGCTCCTGCCGATGGAGCAGCGCGAGACCGTCGCCAAAGATCGATCGACAAAAGAGCATGTAGCTACCCAGCGAGAGCGGGAGCAAACCAACCCACAAACCATCGCGAAATCCGGGGCGCGAACCACCATGGTCCGGGTTCCGTCTTTGCGACCACCACTCCCAGAGGAGCGGGATGACCAGGAGTACACCAAAGGGCCGGGTCAGAGTCGCCAACCCTCCGAGGATCGAGGCACGGGCGAAACGCCCGGTCCGCGCCGAGAGGAACACACCGATCGAAAGCACGAGGAACAACGACTCGGCATAGACCGCGGACAGAAAGAGGCTGGACGGAAAGATCAGCAGAGCCCCGCACGCGGCGAGACCGGCATGCTCTCCCGAAGCATCCCCCATCTCCACACGAACCAGTCGCTCGAGCAGAATGAGACACAGCAACAAACAGATGTTGGAGATGACGACCCCCGCTCCCACGGGGCCGAGCAACGGACTGAGCCCACGAATCAACACCGGGTACAGGGGTAGAAAGCCGGCGGTGGCCGAACGGTCGTATGGCACTCCGAGGCCCTCCAGCCGGTTGCCGACCTCGTATCCCTCGGCCGCGATGAGCAGGTACCACTCGGAATCCCAACGCGCCCAGATCTCCAGAGCCCGGGGGGCGGGGTCGTGAAACACAAGATTACCGGGCTGCGCAGGGCGACCCGAGGGCAACAACCACGTCGAGAGGAGACCCACGGCGAGCAGGGCAAGCCGGCTCGCGAGAAAGAGGCACACGAGCCGAGACAGCGGAGGCCTGAGCAGGCGCGAGAGATCCACGACAGAACCAGTATAATGACCGACCGCGGGATCGCCGCGAAGCTCGCATCGAGGCGATGCCGCGCTCAGGGGCGGCCCACGGAAAGACGTGCAGCGTCGCCGCTCGACCGACCAACCTCACGGGAGTATTTATGAGTCATCAGCAGCACGCCAAGGTACTCATCATCGGTTCCGGACCGGCCGGACTCACGGCGGCGATCTACGCCGCGCGTGCGAGCCTCGAACCTCTGGTCATCGAGGGCATGCAGCCCGGTGGTCAGCTCACGATCACCACCGACGTCGAGAACTACCCGGGATTCCCCGACGGCATCATGGGTCCCGAGCTGATGCAGGTTACCAAGACCCAGGCCGAGAGATTCGGCACGAGGTTCATCTTCGACCAGGTCGTCGAGCTCACCATGAACCGGCGGCCGTTCACAGCTCACACCGCGAGCCACGGAGAGATCACTGCCGACGCAGTGATCATAGCCACCGGCGCCTCGGCGCGATTGCTCGGCCTGCCATCCGAGACCGAGCTCATGGGACACGGCGTATCTGCCTGTGCCACGTGTGACGGTTTTTTCTTCCGCGACAAGGAGCTCGTCGTCGTTGGTGGGGGCGACACCGCCATGGAAGAGGCGACGTTCCTCACCAAGTTCGCCTCGAAGGTCACCGTGGTCCACCGCCGGGACGAACTTCGGGCATCGAGGATCATGCAGCAGCGGGCATTTGACAACCCAGCGATCCATTTCGAGTGGAATGCGGTTGTCACCGAGATCCTCGGTTCCAAAGAGGACGGGGTGAGGGCCGTGGTTCTCGAGGATACACAGACCGGAGAGCACCGCGAGTACCCCACCGACGGGGTCTTCATGGCCATTGGACACCAGCCCAACACGGATATCGTCGCTGGCAAGGTGGATATGGATGAGGTGGGCTACATCCGCACCATACCGGGCACCACCCGCACATCGGCGGAAGGGGTGTGGGCGTGCGGCGACGCCCAGGATTCGGTCTATCGCCAGGCGGTCACCGCAGCCGGAACCGGTTGTATGGCCGCCATTGAGGCCGAACGGTGGCTCGCCGAGCAGGGTATCCACTGAGGCGCGCACCGGAATTTACTACATCGCCATTGAGTTATAACCAACACCCGCTCGACGGGCGGGCTTCGGGAGGCACGATGATCACATTCACCGAAAAGGCGATCGAGAAGGTCAATGAGTTTGCCGCGCAGATGGAGGAGGCCCAGGGCAAGGACCTGCGGATCTTCATTCAGGGCGTCGGCTGCTCGGGATTCTCCTACGGTTTCACCTTTGACGAGGAACGAGACGGCGACACACTGGTCGAGGACGGCGAGTTCAAGGTGCTCGTCGATCCGAACTCGGCGCCCCATCTGACGGGTTCAAAGGTCGACTTCGTCGATGACCAACGAGGTTCCGGCTTCACGGTCGACAATCCCAACGCTCCGGCGCCGACCAGCGACTGCAGCTCTGGCGGGTGCTCGGGCTGCGGTTGAGGATATGGACGAAAACGGTCGTCTCCTCGAGGTCATCCGGCTCGGCCACCCTGTCCTGAGAACCGTCGCCGAGCCGATCCCCGAAGAGCTCTTCGAAAGCGGTCGTCTGTTCGACCTCGGTCGCGACATGGTACGGACCATGATCGAGGAGAATGGGGTCGGGCTCGCTGCACCGCAGGTTGCGGAGGGCATCCGTGTCTTCGCCTACTGGGTGCCGGAAACGGATGAGGAACCCGAAATTCCGCCGGTTGTGCTCGTCAACCCCGAGATCCGGCCGGTCGGAACGGAGACCGAAGAGGGGTGGGAAGGATGCCTCTCGATCCCCGGTTTGCGGGGGCTCGTGCCGCGATACCGCCGCATCAAGGTCAAGGCACGGCGCCTCGACGGTGAGCCGGTCTCGCTGACGGCTGACGGATTTCATGCACGGGTGATCCAGCACGAGTACGATCACCTCGATGGAGTCGTCTTTCTCGACCGCATGCAATCCGCCCAATCTTTGGCCTTCGAGAAGGAATGGGAACGTTACGTCCTCGGGGGAGAGCCACGTCACGACGAGGCGGCCGTATCGACACCACGGCCCTGAGTATCTTCATCGGACGTGTTGTGTGAATCGCCCCGCTGGGAGTCGTTCTAGCGACTGTCCCAGACGCTGTTTGCCGTCGCCGACGCTGCCGCCGAGCCTGCTTGCTGTCGCTGCAGGTCGTGGCTGCCTCGTGTCGATGTTTCGATCGCGGTCGCTGGCACTGACGTTTTCCTGATTCGAATGCGAGTGCGTATCACGAGCAGCTTGTAGCGTGTTGGCCCGCCCCCCGATTTCGATTACCTCGCAGGCTTTTTTGCGGGCCAAGACGGTGCGAGGTGCTAACCCGCGATATCATCGAACCGAGGGGACCGACGCGAAAGGTCGCTCCCGATTCGAAGATGAACACGAACTCCGAAAACCGAGCCAGGATTCCACCTCTCATCGTGGTTGCCGCCGCGGTTTCGGGAGCCGTCCTCGGCATCTTCCAAATCGCCAACACAAGCGTCGGCTGGCATCTCGCCAGCGGCCGCTGGATTCTCGAACACGGCTCGTTCCTTCGCTCGGACCCCTTCAGCTTCACCTCGTCCGGCGCGGTGTGGATCGACCATGAGTGGTTTTTTCAGATCGTCATCGCCCTCATCGACGGGTTGGCCGGAGCACCCGGGTTGGTTGCCATGCGGGCGATGGTTGTGGCCGGTCTGGCGCTTTTGCTCCTGGTCATTTCGGTCCGCAGCGGTTTGTCGCCGGCCGCCGCCCTCCTGCTGGCCCTCTTCTCGGTGGCCGGCGGTCGATCGAGGTTCTTTCTTCGACCGGAGCTGGTGACCCTGCTGGTCGTGCCGGCCGCGGTGTGGCTTTTCCTCCGCCGCGAACGAGCGATCTCCAGCCTGTGGCTGGTCCTGCTTGCGATCTTGATGATCGTTGGCGCCAATGCGCACGGCGGGGTCCTGGTCGTGCCCTTGCTGCTGGTCGGCACCTTGACGGCCGAGGTCGGTCAGATGGTCCTGGCGAGACAGTGGCGTCCGCGGGTTCTCACGTCCGGCGTCGCCGGTGCAGCGGCAGCCACTTTGGCTCTGCTGGTCAACCCCTATGGGTGGCACCTGCTCTCGGTCCCGTTCCGTCTCTCGCAGCTCGTCGACCGGGCCCACATTCCAAACCCGGAGTGGATCTCGCCGTCGTTTTTCCAAACACCGGTTCTCTATCTGACGATTGCAGGCGCGACGGCTGTATTGGCCGCTCGGGAGCGACGTGCAGCACGGTGGGTGCTCCTGATCATGGCCTCAGCACTCGCCGTGAGGCACATCCGCAATATCGGTCTCTTCTTCACCCTCCTCCCGCTGGCGGTGGCACCGGCCCTCGCGTCCTGGCGCCCGTTTTCCGCCTCGACCGAGCTCAGCGCGAGCCAGCGCCGGCGAAAACAGATCCTGGCGGTCGCTGCGGTAGCTGTTCTTTCAGTGTCCATCGCCCTCTCGCCGTGGCCCCGTTTCGGTTTTGGTTTCGCCGACGGTTACTACCCAGACCGCGCCTGCGAATTCCTCGATCGCGAGGACCTCCCGTACTCCCACCTCTACAACGACGTCCGTTTCGGGGGATATCTTATCGACCGGTACTATCCGCCACGCCGAGTCTTCCAGGACGATCGCAACGAGATCCACGATCTCTTACTTCAGGAGATCTGGGAAATCCTCCAAACCAGTGATGTACAGGCCTGGTCGACCCTGCTCGCACGATTCGAAGTCGACTCCGCTCTCGTTCGTTACCATTCGCCGATCAGCGTCACGACACCGGACGGCTCGAGCCTCGGTGACCGCGGATTCACCGCTCTCTGGTTTCCCGTCAGCGAGTGGGCGCTGGTCTACTGGGACGACGTGGCGATGGTCCTCGTCAACCGGAAACACGCGTCACAGGATCTGCTCGATCGCCACGAGTACCACGTCGTCCGACCGGATGACCTAGCGCACGTCGAACGGCGACTGCGAGAGAATCCGGGGCTCCGGCATACCGCGGAAGCCGAGGCCAAGCGTGCCCTCGCGGCCAATCCCGACTGCGAACGAGCCCTCCACATCCTCATGGCGCTAACCGGTTCCGGGCGAAATCAAGACGGTGCCAGGCACCGTTGAATAGGGATCGGCCACAAGCGTAACGGAACATCACCGACGGTGCCAGGCACCCCCGAAACCGGATCGGAAAGCGAAAACGCGACATTTTCGGGAGTGCACCGATACGATCCAGCAATCGATGGGACGGAGCAAGGCGACGTCCCCCGCAATTCGTCCTACGAATTGCTATAGGTCCTTGATCTTTTTGAACGCCACAAGGGTGCATTTTTCGACATCGATCCCATACGCGGTTCCGACGAAATCAAGGGGGACCTCGTCGATTAGACCGGTCCGGATGAGCTCCCCCCAATCAGCGCACGACCCGGATGTCCGAGCATGGGTTGTGAGCAACGGTTCGAGCCGTTGTCTATCCTTGGCGAAGACCGCGTCATAGAGCTTGCTGAGGCACATCCTGCGATCGTAGTCGTCGACCGCATCCTCGACTGCCGCTTTCCAGTACGCGATGGAATCGTCGACCGACCACAGCCCCTCCTTGTCACGCCACACACCGACCATGCGTTTGATTCTCGCGGGAGCATCGGGGCGCTGGGATGCAATCTCGGCGTAGTGAAGGGCGGCTTCACGGTCGCGAAAGCGCATGAACATGTCCCAGGCTGCCGATTCGGCAAGGCTCCAGTCGTCAGGCAGGCTGCGGAGACCCTTGCCGAATAATTGACGCACGGCCCGCTTCAGCTTGAGCTCATCGCCACCGATTTGCATCCCCATGATCAGCGCTCCGATCCGGTAGGCATCGACGTAGCGAGGGTCGAGATCGGTGATCAAATTGTAGATCGTCTCGAGGTAGAGGAACCTCTCATGGGGTTGGAATAGCGAGTAGTACTGGATCGACCACAGATAGAGAACGTCGGCGGCGAGACCGGGGTTGCCGAGACTCAAGAGCTTCAGCATCTCCGGTGACGGGAGATAGAGGAGCTCTCGGCCAAGAGGGTCCTCGCGCGGGATCCTTGACATACGGACTTCACTGGTAACAATGACCGCCAGCAGGGCAACGATCATCATCAGCGAAACAAGAGTCCGCTTCACTTGAGGTCCCTTGTGCGAAAACGCAGATCAGCGAGAAAAAGCACCACAACGACGAAGGCGGCGGCGTAAATGCAGGCCCAAAAAACCGCCGCGACGGGAATCGGAAGATCGTGGACGACCTCGGTGTGAAAGTTGAATCGGTCCAAATTGGGCACGAGGTAATACACCACCGCAATCGCCGCTCGGGTCACCGCACCCGGCAGCTGTCGGGTGAGCAGCCACAAATCCGCGGACATATGACCGATGACGAAGACCGCGAGGGTCAAAAGGGATCCCAAAATCGGTTTCGTGAGGACCGCAAAAAAAGTCGCGAAAGCCGCTAGGACAAACATCTCGAGCATCGTCATGGCGGCGGCGAAAATCAGCATCGGATCGAACTGGTGAGCGTAGATCAGGACCACGATCACCAAAACCACGTTGATAAAGAGGAGGTTCGCGGCGACAATCGCGACCAGGCCGAAGTACTTGCCGAGGATGAACTGCCATCTTCGAACGGGCTTGGCCAGGATGTTGAACACGGTCCGACTGTCGACCTCACGACTGATCAACAGCATGCTCATCATCACCGCGATCAACATCGAGGAGAACTGCATCGCCGCCAGACCGATGTCCTTGACGATCTTGGCCTCGTCTCCAACGGTGAGCATCCCGAAGAGTTTGGTGCTGAGCACCATCACGACCGCAAACCCGATGAAGAGGTAAAGTATCCGGTCGCGAATCGCTTCGCGAAAGGTGTTGACCGCAATGACCCGAATCGCTCTCATCGACCGTCTTCCTCGTAGTGGCGCATCAGTAAATCCTCCAGAGTGCTGCGGACGGGATTGATGCTTACCAACCGAGCACCTCTCTGGTTCAGCTCCGCGAGCAGGGCGTCACGGTGTTCCGTCAACAACATCACCCAACCCTCGCCGCTACCCATGTGGTGGGCAAGCAACGGCGTGCTGAGATCTTTCGGTGAGGCACCGGAAAAAGTCGCCTCGCAGCGCTCCTCTTCGCTCGACACAAGGTCTCGAACGGCACCGATGGCGCGGACGATGCCACCCACGACGATTGCCACCCGATCGCACAGGGTTTCCACATCGGGAATGATATGGGATGAAAAAAAGACGGTGACTCCGCTGGCCGCCTGCCGGAGAATGATGTCCCGAACGTCCCGCCGCCCGACGGGATCGAGACCGCTCATCGGCTCGTCGAGAATCAACAGCTCCGGTTCGCCGAGCAATGCCTGCGCCAGGGCAACACGCTGCAACATGCCCTTGCTGTAGGCTCCCATCGTGCGATCGCCACCGGCGGCCATGCCGACCTCTTCGAGGACGCCCGAAATTCGATCATCGAGTCCTTTTCGCGGAAGCCCGAGCAGCTCGGCACAGAATCGCAGAAACTCGCGTCCTGTGAGATGGCGGTAGACATACGGGCTTTCGGTCATAAAACCGATCCGTCGCTTGGCCTCGAGATCGGTGTGGGGCAGGCCGCAGACCGTGATCTCGCCGGAGTCGGGGTAAATGATCTCGGTGATCGCTTTGATCGTCGTCGTCTTGCCGGCCCCGTTCGGGCCCAAGAAGCCGAAGATCTCGCCCCGCTCGACGTCGAAACTGAGCCCTTTGAGAACCTCGACCTTGGCCTCGAAAAGACCCGGGTCAAAGGTCTTGCGGAGATTTCGGACGCTGAGTCGGACGTCTGTCATCTCATCCTCCGTCGTCATGTTACACAGTATAACCAGGGGTAATCGGCAGTCGCCCAGGCATATAAACCGCAAATAATGTCATAATTGTTGATTGGAAGGGAGACATGCCATGTCCGAGTTCGCTCCGATGGACATTCTCGGCAAGAAATTCACACGGCGATTTCACGGCTACTCCGAGATCGAGGTGCACGATTATCTCACCGAGATCGCGCGAGTGATCGAAGGTCTCCTGAGGGAGCGTGGCGAACTCAGACAGCAGGTTCACCACATGGACCAGGAGCTCAACGCTTTTCGCGAACGTGAAACCGCACTCAAAGAGGCTTTGGTTGCGGCTCAACGATCGGCCGAAACCACCATCGAAGTGGCACGAGCCGAGGGCCAGCGGATCGTCGACGAAGGTCAACGCCTGTCCGACCGGCTCATCGACGAGGCCAACGGCCGGGTACAGAACATCGAAACGGTGATCGGCGACCTCCGCAACAGGCGGCGCGAGATCCGCGCCGAGCTCAACCGCATGGTCGAACTCCTGCAAGGTCTGATCGACGATGACCAACAGCGGGAACGCGGGGAGCGGTCAGCCCCGCAGCTCGCCACCTTTCAACGGCCGTCTCAGGAAGGCTCCGAGGGCAGATGAGCCTGCTCGTTCGGGGGGCGCAACAGGTTGTCACCCCCATCGGTTCGGAGGCGAGGCGGGGCGCCGAACTCTCGGCGATCGAGGTTTTTCCCGCTGCGGTCGTTCGTTGCGAGAGTGGCCGCATCGCTTTTGTCGGTGAGGAATCCGAGCATGACGGCCGCTTCACCGCCGTAGACGAGATCCTCGAGACCGAAGGAGGCTGTATCCTGCCGGGCTTCGTCGACCCCCACACCCACCCGGTGTGGGCGGGTTCGCGGGAGGACGAGTTCGACCGCCGGCTGCAGGGTGAGAGTTATATGGACATTGCGCGTTCCGGCGGCGGCATCAACTCGACGGTGCGCGCCACTCGAGCAGCCTCTGAAGAGGACCTTCTCGCCGACACGCTCGCCCGCCTCGACCGCTTTATGAGGCACGGCACGACGACCATCGAGGCGAAGTCCGGCTATGGACTCGACCTCGAGACCGAGGTGCGAATGCTGGAGGTGATTCGGCGTGCAAATCTCGACCATCCGGTCGACCTGCATCCCACCTGCCTCGCAGCCCACGAGGTCCCACCCGAGTACCGCGCCGATCCCGAAATCTGGGTGCAGCGGCTGATCGACGAAATCCATCCCGAGATCGCTCGCCGCGGTCTGGCGGAGGCGGTTGACGTGTTCTGTGAAGAGGGGGTCTTCGATCTGGATCAAACCCGTCGCCTGCTCTCCGACGCAGCCGCTCTGGGTTGGCGTATCCACCTCCACGCCGACGAGCTGACTCCCCTGGGTGGGACCGAGCTCGCAGTGGAAATGGCGGCGTTGTCGGCAGACCACCTGATGTGTGTCACACCCGCGGGCATCGCGGCGCTCGCTCAATCCGAGACGGTTGCGGTGCTGTTGCCGGGGACGTCGTTCTTTCTCCGTTCGGCGTGGGCGCCGGCGCGAAGGCTGGTGGACGCCGGATGCGCCGTGGCTCTGGCCACCGACTGCAACCCGGGGTCCTCGCCTACCGAATCGCTACCGATGATTCTCGCGCTCGCCTGCCTCGGAATGGGGTTGAGCGTCGCTGAGGCGATCACCGCCGTGACGCTCAATGCGGCGGCCGCTATCGGACGGGCTGACGAGTTGGGTTCCATCGAAGACGGAAAATGCGCCGACATGGTCGTCCTTGAAGCGCCCAACTACCACCACATCGTCTACCACTACGGCGTCAACCCGGTCCGCCACGTCATCAAGAACGGTCGGATCGTCGTGCGGGACGGCCAGCTCGATCCACCAACGAGAGATTCGTCTCTTCAATAGGAATCCGCGCGATACTCAGTAGTGTGTCGTGCTCGTGCTCGTGCTCGTGGTCGAAATAGTCAATTCGGCATTCACGACGTCGAGACAGTTGATGCGCACGAAAAATCCTGGACCAGCGCCGCCGTGAACCGATGGCGAATGTGGTATTGGGAAAAGATGCGGACTATTCCACGTCGACCCGAAGACGACGGATGGCGAGGGCCCGGCCGCTTTCGGGATCGGCATCGATGAGGGCTCCTCGCAGCTGGACGTTCCGCTTGGCGACCTGGAACGGTCTCGGGGTGTTGTAGAGGAATCGCTCCAGGACCTTTTCCGGCCGCATCCCGATGATCGAATCGTAGGGACCGGACATACCAACATCGGTTTGCAGGGCCGTGCCGCCGGGGAGGATGCGTTCGTCCGCGGTCGGCACGTGGGTGTGGGTTCCGAGTACCGCGGTGACGCGGCCGTCCAGATACCAACCCATGGCCTGTTTTTCCGAGGTCGCCTCGGCGTGCATGTCGACCACGATGACCCGCACATTGGGCGCCTCGGTCGCGATCTCCGCGAGCACCCGATCGGCGCAATGAAAAGCGTTGTCGATCGGCGCCATCAGTGCCTGGCCCTGGAGATTGACCACCGCCACAGGAACTCCAGAGGCAGTCTCCTCGATGCACCACCCGCGCCCGGGATTCCCGTCGGGATAGTTGGCGGGCCGAAGCAGCGTCGGGTGGGCGTCGAGGAGAGGAATGCCCTCCTTCTTGTCCCAGACGTGGTTTCCGGTGGTCCATACCTGGATCGGGAGAGGATCGAGCTCCGAGAGAACCGAAGCCGTGATTCCGAAACCACCTGCCACATTTTCGACATTGGCGATGACGAAGTCGACCTTTTCGCGGTCCACGACAGGTTCGAGATGGTCGCGGACCGCCCGTCGCCCCGACGAGCCCATCACGTCGCCCACGAAGAGAACCCGAATCAACGCGCGTACTCCACGGCCCGGGTCTCACGGATCACCGTGACCTTGATCTGCCCGGGGTATGTGAGCTCCGCCTCGACCTTCTTGGCGAGGTCACGGGCGAGCCAGATGGCGTCCTCATCGGACACACGACCCGACTCGACAACGATCCGAAGCTCGCGACCGGCCTGGATGGCATAGGCCTTTTCAACACCCTTGAAATCGGTGGCCATGCTTTCGAGCTTCTCCAAGCGCTTGATGTAGTTCTCGAGGATCTCCCGACGAGCCCCCGGCCGAGCCGCCGACAGGGCATCCGCTGCGGTCACCAGGACCGCTTCAACTGATTGAGGATCGAAGTCACCGTGGTGACACTCCATGGCGTGAATGACCTGATCGGTCTCACCGTACTTCCGCAGGAGTTCTCGGCCCAACTCGAGGTGGGTCCCGTCCATCTCGCGGTCGACTGCCTTACCGATATCGTGCACCAATCCGGCTCGTTTCGACACCTGGGCATCGGCACCGAGTTCAGCCGCCATATGATGGCTCAGCCACGCCACTTCCATCGAATGCTTGAGGGCATTCTGGCCGTAGGATGAACGGAACTGCAATCGCCCCAGAAGCTTGAGAAGCTCGGGGTGAAGATCCGGAATACCGACCTCGAGGGCGGCCGCTTCACCGTCGGCGAGCAGCTTCTCTTCCATCTCGCCCTTGACCTTGACCACGAGCTCCTCGATACGCCCGGGGTGAATCCGTCCATCCTGAATCAAATTGGCCAGCGCGAGACGCGCGACTTCGCGTCGGACCGGCTCGAAACAGGACAGGATCACCGCTTCTGGGGTGTCATCGACGATGAGGTCGACTCCGGTGGCCTGCTCGAAGGCACGGATGTTCCGGCCTTCGCGACCGATGATCCGGCCCTTCATCTCATCAGACGGCAGATCGACCACCGAGACGGTGCTTTCCACAACGTGCTCGGACGCAATCCGCTGGATCGCCATCGAAATCACGCGGCGCGCCTTTTCCTTGGACTTTTCGGTGGTTTCGTCATCGATCCGTTTGATGAGGTTGGCCGCGTCCATCCGCGCCTCGTTCTCCATCGACCGCAGCAGCTCCGCCTTGGCCTGATCAACCGTCAGACCGGCAATCTGTTCGAGTCGGGTTCGCTGCTCGGCAATCGCTGCCTCGAGCTCCTCCTCTCGCGCACCCAGTCGGCTATCGCGCTCCTGGATGTCCGTCTCGAGAGAAGTGATCGCCGCCTCACGTTCGGTCAACGACTCGATCTGCTCGTCGATCGCGAATTTCTTTTCGTCGAGTTCACTGCTGAGGTTGGAAAGATCCAACCGCAGCTCTCGAGTTTCGCGCTCGAAGTCCGTACGCGCCGCCAACAGGCGTTCGCGCGCGAGAATTTCGGCGTCCTTTTGGATTCGCTGTCCCGCGATCTCGCCCTGCGCCTCGATCCGTCGGGCTTCCTTTTCGGCATTCGAAATGAGACGCGCCGCGGCGCTTCGCGAGCGCCTCCAAAGAGCCCATTCGATCACCAGGGCGATCAGAGCGAGCAGGAGCAGCCCCACCGCTGCTACCGGCAGTAGTTCCACGATTCACCCCCTTTTCAAGGAGCGATCAGGGCAACCGGCATCGAGCTGGAGCAGACTGTGGTCTCAAGAGGATGAAGTGGAGGTCCCCGCATCGGCCGTGTGAGCAAGCCTATTTGAACCTGCGTAACCACAGGTGGGTGCCTGTCCCCCGCCCATCCTTCACCTCGCGGCGAGCATCAGAACGAAGGAACCCGGCTACCCGTCAAATAGGTGTTGGTTCAACGATAGTTTCACTCATCACCAACCGCGTAGGGACCTCCGAGTTCTAACTTTCCTTCCCGGACGTGCCGGGCTTCATGGCCACTTCAATCTTTTTCACGAGACGTTGAGCCTGCTTCTCCAATCTCATCTGCCGGGTGTCCTGATCCGTTTCTCGTTCTTGAAACAGTTCATCGGCTATGTTCAAGGCGGTCAAGACCGCAATCTTGACCGTGTCTACACTCGAGCTACGATCCGCCACCTCGCGCATCCGATAGTCGACAAAACGGGCGATCTCCTGAACGCGCGCCTCGTCGCCATCCGCACGCAGACCGAGCCGTTGGCCGAAGATTTCGACGGTGGCTCGGACGGTGGTCATCAGATAGTTCCTCCCACGACGATTATACCGCATCGCAATATTGAATTTTCGGCCGGCCAAGCGGAGGTTTCACCGGCTCGACCGACGATCGTGAGCCGGTTTCTCTGCGCTAAACTTGAATCGTACCTGCACGTCATCGTCGCAACAAGCCGCGACACGAAAGCGAAATTGAATCCCCGATTGGAGAAACCTCATCGTGTTTTTCAGCAACGGGTCCTCAGATCCGGCGGCCGCCAGAAAACCGCCCGCCAGGCCTTGGTGGTTTGGCCCGCCGCTGTTGCTGGTCGTAGCACTATACATTCTGCCGATTGCTGGTTCTCCCACTGCAACGAACCCCAACGAACTCGTACGAATAGAGCTCGCCGTCACGATCGCCTTCTGGGCGCAGCTCGAAATCAGCCCAGCCGCAGAGATCTACGGTTTGTCCGAGGATGTGTCGATCAGCGCTTCTGAGATCTACTCCGACAAGGCGCCCTGGCTTTCCACCGCGGCCGCCCCACTGGTGTGGATCGTGGACCCCTTGCTTCCGCGCGAACCGCCGAGCGACCTTCCGGCGTACTGGCCACTTCGCCATGTGCTCACCGCGCTCCTGATCGCGTTGCCGACCGTCGGCCTTGCCTTCTTGATCGGAAGCGTGGTTCCCCACGGTGATCCGCAAAAGCGCGCGGCGGTCGCGGTGATCGTGGCGTTGGCCACCCCGCTTTGGACATACGGAACCGTCTTCTTCGGTCATGCGCCGGCCGCCCTCTTTATCACTCTCGCCTGGATTCTGCTTCTCGGCTGCCCGGGTCGCACGATCGTCCTCGATCTGCGGCGCGCCGCCCTCGGTGGCATCGCCATCGGTTTCGCGGTCGCTACCGAGTACCCGACGATCCTCCTCGCGGCGGTAGTTTTCTTCTCCCTCCTGGTGCGTCGCACCGCCTCCAAGACCCTGCTAACCGCAGTCGCCGGGGGCATTTTGGGTGCGCTGCCGGCGTTGATGTACCATCAGATCGCTTTCGGTGCACCGTGGCTCACCGGTTACTCGTTCAAGGCGGCGGCCGATTTCCAGGCGATTCACGAGCACGGCGTGTTCGGCATCATGTGGCCGTCAACCGAAGCCCTCTGGGGGATTTTGTTCAGCGCCAAGAGGGGTTTGCTTTTCTACAGTCCCATCCTCGTGCTCGCACCCATCGGCGTGGTATGGCTTGTTCGCCGTCAAGGGTGGCGGGATGCCGGTCCCATCCTGATCGCTACTCTCGGTTACGTGTTTTTTGCATCAAGCTTTGTCGATTGGGAGGCGGGATGGTGCGCTGCAGCCCGTCATCTCGTACCGATAGTCCCGCTCGTCACTGTCGTCGCGATCTTCGCAGCAATACGTCTGGTCAGACGCCGCTGGGGTGCCGTCACCGTCGTCATCCTGATCACGGCATCCGGCATGAATACGTTTCTCACAATCGCCCTGACACCGTTTTTCCCACCACAATTCGGAGCGCCGTTGGCCGAACTCGTTCTGCCGTCGCTCTCGGACGGCGTCGGCACAGCCAACCTCTTGAGCTCGGTTTCTGGTATTGCGCCCGTGTGGGTCGTCGTATTTGCCGGAGTGGTCGTGATCAGCGCGCTGATATGGGCGTCGATTCACCTGATCGGCGACCGGAAATTCTGGCCCGCAGCCGTTTCGACGGCAACCGGCGCAGTCATCCTGTTGGCGTTCACCTGGCAGGGATCAGCACCAAAGGTCGAAACCGAAATCATGCGGGTGCAGGTGTTGCGCCAACTGAACCACTCCGAAGTTGCCGACCGCATAGAAAACAGGATCATTTCGGCTGGTGCACGCTGATCGGCACCAGCCCCGTCCGTCAGGCGGCTCAACAGATCCTTGCCGCAGGATCTTTTGAAAGATCTCAGTCCTCGTTCGCAAGCGTACCGTCAATCAGATTGAGCACCTTTTCGAGACGTTTCCCGAGCTCGTCACGCTGCTTCTCGAGCGCCGCCACGCGGTCGCCGACCTTCGCTTCCGAGGCCAGCTGTTCACCGAGCTTTTCGACCTTTGCAGCCAGCTCGGCCTCGCGTTTCTTGCTTTCGCCATAGGCGTTGACCAGTTCCTCGATCCTCGATTCGAGCTGCTTGAGCACGGCATCCATTGCCATCGTCATTCCCTCCAAGTTGTTCGCCTCGCGCTCGTCAACAGGCATCGTACCGTCACGCGAAGGTCACTCCGAGCCGATCGCTCAGTTCTGAGCGCAGATCCGCGTGCGCCAGGTTGACCTCCTCCTGCGTCAGAGACCGCTCGGCGTGTCGGTAGACCAGCCGCAACGTTGTTCTCACCACTCCAGGTCTGTCATGGGGAACAAAGCGGGCCTCGAGACGCAGATCTTCGACCCACTCGCCGGCGTCCTCGCGCACAGCGTTTTCGAGATCGGAGTAGCTGAGCGTGTTCGGGTGCTCGACCGTCATGTCCACCACCACCGACGGGAACCGATGGAGTGCCTCGAAACGCGGTAAGGGCACATCTCCGGCGAGACCGAGATCGAGCTCGGCAACCGCCACCTCGCGACGGAGCTCCCATCGATCGGCGAACTCCCGCGACAGGATGCCAGCAAGACCAATCACCACGTCGTCACCTGTCGTGAGTCGTGCTCCGGCGCCTGCGTCCAGCCAGGGAGCTCCACCGGCCGACCAGTTGACCGACGGCAGAGCGATCCGCGCCACGAGGTCCGCGACGACACCCTTGAGATCGGCAAACCTCTCCTCGCGGCTTCGGCCTTCAACCGACAGAACAATGCCCAATCGTTCGTGCTCTGACGGCCGGCCGTTATCGAAGCTGAACACCCGCCCCTGTTCGAAAACAGCCAGCTTCTGCTCACCCTGATTGAAGTTGGTCGCCGCCGCAGACAACAACCCCGGCAGGAGCGACCGTCGCATCACGCCCTGAGTCTGCGCAAGGGGGTTTTCGAGCGGCATTGACGGGCCGGGGCGCAACGCGTGAGATTCCACCAATTGGTCGGTCTCGGGATCGATAAAGCTCCATGTCATCACTTCGGTCAGACCAGCTGCGACCGCAGCAATGCGCGACCGATCGATGAGCTCCCAATTCGGGTGTCTCCGCCCCGGCTGGGTTGGCAGGATCGGCAACTTCGCCGGAACCGCCCCAAAACCGACGTGTCGAATCACCTCCTCGAACAGATCGGCAGTCCGTTCGATGTCAACCCGGTGAGAGGGCACTGTGACCCACAGCAGGTCGTTTTCACGCCGCGGAGAGAAACCGAGGCCCGCGAGGATCGCCATCGCACGGTCGGCCCCGATCTCGAGACCCGCAAAAGCAGACAACTCTGTGACCGACAGCTCCATCTGCCGCGCTTCGCTCGGCCGAGGGTAAACATCGATGCGCCCCCGGCACACCCTGCCACCTGTGAGCTGCGCGATCAGCGCAGCCGCCCGGTCACAGGCGATGGCCGCCATCTCGGGATCGCTGCCTCGCTCGAAGCGGTGCGAGGCCTCGGTGTGCATGCCGAGCCGACGAGCCGTACGGCGCACCGACAAGGCGTTGAAATGAGCGCTCTCCAAGAGGACATCGGTGGTGTCGTCGTGGATCTCCGAGTCCGCGCCGCCCATGATCCCGGCGACCGCAACAACACGCTCGTCGTCGGCGATCATCAACATCGACGGTTCGAGCTCGCGGTCTTCCCCGTCGAGGGTCGTCAGGCGCTCGCCAGCCTCGGCCGGGCGCACCACGATCCGACGCCCGCGGACGAGGGCGAGATCGAAGGCGTGCAGCGGTTGCCCGAGCTCGAGCAAAACGTAGTTGGTAGCGTCCACCACCGCGTTGATGGGACGCACGCCACAGTTGAGGAGGCGGCGCTGGATCCACTCTGGAGCGGGACCCACCTGGACGCCTCGGATGACCCTTGCGACATAGCGCGGGCAGAGCTCGGGATCTTCAATCTCGACCGCTGCCAGATCGGCGGCGACCTCATCGCCTTCGTCGAGATCAAACTCCAGGGGTCGCAGCTCGGCACCGGTGGCGACCGCGGCCTCCCGAGCAAGCCCCCGGTGGTTCATCGCGTCAGGGCGGTTGGTGGTCACCTCTACGTCCCATTTTTCGGCGCCGTCAGCGGGTTCACGCAGCTCCACCAGGCAGCCACAAGCGGTCAGCCGGTCGGCCAGCGTGTCGAGGTCGGGGGCGCCGCTGAGGTGCTCTATCAGCCATTCGGAGTCAAAAATCATGCGAACTGCCTCGTCAGACGTTGATCACCGGCAAAGAGTTGGCGCAGGTCGGGAATCCCGTACACCAACATCGCGATGCGATCGAGACCGAGACCGAATGCAAAACCCGTGTATCGCTTGGAGTCCACTCCGACCGCCTCGAAAACCCTCGGGTCGACCATTCCGGAGCCGAGGATCTCGATCCAGCCCGAGCCCGAGCACACGCCACAGCCCTTCTGGGAGCAGAAAATGCACGAGATATCGACCTCCGCCGACGGCTCGGTGAAGGGGAAGTAGCCGGGACGGAGCCGCACCTCGACGTCGTCGGAGAAGAGGGCGTGGAGAAAGGTCTCGAGGGTCGCCTTGAGATGACCCACCGTGATGCCCTCATCAACCAGCAGGCCTTCGATCTGGTGGAACATCGGCGAGTGACGGAGATCGGAGTCACGCCGGTAAACGCGCCCGGGTACGACGATGCGGATCGGAGGTGTGCGTTCTTTCATCACCCTCGCCTGCACCGGCGAGGTATGGGTTCTGAGCAGATATCCGCCAGGGAGATAGAAGGTGTCCTGGTCGTCCCGCGCCGGATGATCGGGCGGGATATTGAGAGCCTCGAAGTTGTGCCAGTCGGCCTCGACCTCGGGTCCCGCCTCCACGTCATATCCCATGCGGAGGAAGATCTCCTCAATTCGTCGCCTGACGATGTGGACGGGGTGCTGGGCGCCACGAACCAGCGGCGTGCCAGGCAGGGTGACGTCCACCGAGTGGGCCGCGGCACGATGCGAGGCGGCATCGCCACCTTTGGGGGCGGTGACGAACGTCTCGTCAGAGTCCATCGTGGCCGCCGCGAGCCGCTCGGCGATCTCCTTCTTGAGCTCGTTGAGGCCACGCCCGTAGTCGCGTTTCTCCTCCTTGGGAAGATCGCGCAGAACTGCGGTGAGCTCGTTGAGAAGACCGGACCGCCGTCCGACGTACTTGATGCGTACCGCCTCGACCGCCCCCGCGTCGCCCGCCGCCAACTCGAGATCGGCGAGGAAGGACGCCCGGACCTCCTCCAGACGTGCGGTGCTCACCGAGACCTCAGCTCTCGGCTTGCTTGGAGAGCTCGACCAGCTGGGTGAACGCCTGTGGATCGCGCACCGCGAGGTCGGCGAGGACCTTGCGGTCGAGATCACAGCCGGCGCTCTTCAGTCCGGTGATAAATGCCGAGTAGGTGGTGCCGTTCTGGCGCGCCGCCGCATTGATGCGGGTGATCCACAGCGAGCGGAAGTGGCGCTTGCGCTGCTTGCGGTCGCGATAGGCGTATTGGAGGGACTTTTCGACCTGGATCTTGGCGGTGCGGTGAAGTCGCGATTTGCCGCCCCAGTATCCCTCAGCCAGGTTGAGAATCTTCTTCCTGCGATCCTTGCGTTTGGACGATCTCTTGACGCGCATGCTGCCTCCCTAGCGCTGTGCCGCGAGCATCTTCTCGAGCACCTTGGCATCGCCAGGTGCCACGATCGTGGACGAGCGCAGCTTGCGCTTCCGCTTGCGCGACTTCTTCGTCAGGATGTGTGAATGATAGGCATGGTGGCGCTTGAACTTGCCGCTCGCGGTCCGTTTGATCCGCTTGGCAGCGCCACGATGGGTCTTCAGTTTCGGCATGTCGAACTCCTTTTCCCAAAAAGCTTCAGAGCTCCAAAGAACGTGTTTCAGCAACATTGATGATGCGATCCGCAACCTGATTCACAGGCTGCACGCCCTCGTCGCGGCGATGACGCAACCGGAGAGACACCGTTCCGTCGTCCGCCTCTCTCTGCCCCACCACCAGGAGATAGGGGATCTTCTGGGTCTCTCCCTCGCGAATCTTGTAGCCCAGCTTCTCGGATCTCCGATCGACCTCCACCCGCAGGCCGCGCGACCGGAGATCGGTGGCGACCTTCTCGGCATAGTCGTTGACCGCGTCGGTGATCGGCAGAACCCGAGCCTGCTCCGGCGCGAGCCACGGCGGCAGATCACCGCCGAAGTGCTCGAGCATCACCCCGTAGAATCGCTCCAACGAACCGAGGATCGCTCGATGGATCATCACCGGCCGCTGTTCGGATCCGTCCGAGGCCACATAGGACAGCTCGAAACGTTCCGGCATCTGGAAGTCGAGCTGAATGGTGGCCAGCTGCCATGAGCGACCGAGGGCGTCGTGGACATCGAAATCGATCTTCGGCCCGTAAAACGCACCCTCACCGGGGTTCATCTCGTAGTCCACGCCGGGTCGATCGTCCAGACAGCGTGCGAGGACGGCCTCCGCGTGCTTCCACACCTCGGGGTCACCCATCGCCTTTTCTGGTCGCGTCGCGAGGTGGACCTTGACATCCTCGAAAGCGAAGAGGTCGTAAATCTCGAAGATGAAGTCGAAGAGTGCCGTGATCTCTCCCGCGATCTGGTCGGGGGTACAGAAGATGTGGGCATCATCCTGCGAGAAAGTCCGCACGCGGGTCAGCCCGGTCACGACACCCGAGCGTTCGTAGCGGTGGAGGCGGCCGAAATCGGCGATCCGCCGCGGCAGATCGCGGTAGGAGTGGGCCTTGCCACCGAAGAGCAGGCAGTGCGAGGGGCAGTTCATGGGCTTGACGCTCGACGACCGCTCTTCAACCTCGTCAAATGAATCTGCAAAGAACATGTCGTCGCGGTAGTTCTCGTAGTGCCCGGACTGCTTCCACAGCGCGATGTCGAAGATCTGCGGTGTAATCACCTCGTCATAGCCGTAGTCGCGGTACTTCGACCGCATGAGCTCGATCAGCTGGTTGTACACGATCGCCCCGCGGGGGTGGAAGAACGGGCTCGCCGGCGCCTGGGTGTGGAAGGAAAAGAGGTCGAGCTCTCGGCCGAGGCGGCGATGGTCACGACGCTTGAGCTCCTCGAGACGCGCGAAGTAGGCGTCGAGCTCCTTCTTTGTCGCAAAGGCCGTGCCGTAGATCCGCTGCAGCATCTCGTTGCGCTCGTCACCCCTGAAGTAGGCGCCCGAAGCCTCGAGCAAGCGGACGGCGCCGATCTGCGACGTGCGCTGGACGTGCGGCCCTCGACACAGATCGAGGAACGGGCCGTGGGAGTACAACGTGATGGTCTCGCCCTCGGGAATGTCTTCGAGCCTGGCGATCTTGATGTCCTCGCCGCGCTCGGTCATGATCCGTCTCACCTCGTCTCGGTCAGCCTCGACCCTCTGAAACTCGAGGTCCTCGGCGATGATCCGTGCCATCTCCTGTTCGATCCGCTCGAAGTCCTCGGGCCGAAAGGGACGCGGGAAACGAAAATCGTACTGGTACTTCTGCGAGTGATCCTGACGGCCCGCGTCGATCGGGGTACCAGGCCACAGCCTTTTGACCGCGTCGGCAAGAACGTGCTCGGCCGAGTGCCGAATGACATCACCACTCTCGGCATCCGTGGTGGTCACGATACGGAGCTCCACGTCGCGGGTGAGCGGCGAGCGAAGATCCACCAACTCGCCATCGACCAGCCCCGCGACGGTGTCGCGGGCAAGCCGAGGGCCGATGCCTTCAGCCACCTCGAGAACGGTCGCGCCCGCGGGGAAGTCCCGCGAGCTGCCGTCCGGCAAGCTCACCCGAATTGTATTGCTCATATCGAACTCCATCGCCACCGCCGCGTCGCCGCATCCGACCGGCCAAAAACACGAAAACCCGACCATCGGGGTCGGGCCTCGGACCTGAAGTGGTAGGCGCGCGCGGACTCGAACCGCGGGCCTCATCCGTGTGAGGGATGCGCTCTAACCAACTGAGCTACGCGCCTTCACGGATCCATCGTAATTGGTAGGCGCGAGCGGACTCGAACCGCTGACCTCTACCGTGTCAAGGTAGCACTCTAACCAGCTGAGCTACGCGCCTGTAGGCTATTGACGGGTGGTCTCTCCTGGACGCTTGGCGACCCGTCTTCGACCCTGTTTGATTCACAAAGAACAGCCCTCAGAAAAGGGGGATGGATCATAGCAACGGGTGCCGGAACTGTCAACAAAGGGTTGGTACGAGATGTGGGGGACGGTTCGTTTCGGGGGTCATCCGAGACTCCGTGAGGTCGAGACGAGGCAGTGACAACTATCAGGAGCAGGGCAGGCGTCAGGTACAGCGATCAGCGGCAGCGATCAGCGGCAGCGATCAGCGCGGCATGGTCCCCTCCGGGTCGTTCATGGGGTGATGGGTTAGCCGGTGAGGTCGGTGGTGTCAAGGGCAAGCCGGCCTCGGAGACCGGTCGTTCCGACCCTTGACACCACCGACTTCACCGGCATGGGGATGGGTATGAACGACCCGGAGGTAATCATGCTCGACGTGCTCCCCAACAGCAACCTGACCGCTTACCACAAGGCCACTGAAGCTGCAGCAACCGCAATTGATCTCGTCGGACGGGTAGTCGGTTCTATCTGCGTGATCTGCGGTTTTTCTGCGGGTGGGTGGGCTGATGCTGCTTCCCGTTCCCGTCACTGAAACCGTTGGACCATCTCAGCCTGCGTTCACCTCGCCCGGAGCGTATGGTACCGTCAGGACGAGGTGGCAATGAACGAGGAACCGGTGGTCGTCTTCACGGCGCAGGGTGAACTCGAGGAGACGCAGGTGCGGTCGTTTCTCGCGGCCCACGGCATCCCGACCGTCACCCGTGGCGAAGCGTTACGCAAGACTCACGGTCTGACGCTTGACGGACTCGGCCAGGTCGAGATCATCGTCGCCGCCGAGCACGCACCCGAGGCGTTGCGCCTCCTCGCGGATGCGGAACGCGGCGACCTCAGACTCGACGACTGAACAGGACTGCCCCGAGAACACACAACGCCACTAGCGAGATCACCGAGACAACTCCACCCCACAACACCGCTCGCGGTGCAAAGACGATCTTCACACGGTGGCTTCCTTCGGCGACTGGCGCTCCGGTGTAGGCGTAGTTCAGACGCTCAGCGGCAACCAGAGTCCCGTCGATCTCGAGCAGCACATCCGGATGCCAGGGGATTGCCGCCACGATCAGGCCGGGAGCGGGCGCGGTGATCTCCCCTTTCCACAGGACCACCGTCGGCTGGAGCAACGAAGGTCGTGCAACGCGCGTCCGGTCTCCACCGGCCTCCCTCACCACCTCCTCGAGTGGATCGAAGTCGTCCACAGTCAGGGCCTCGAGCGCCGCTCCGCCCGACTGCACCTCCTTTTCCTTTGGCACCCAACGAACCACTGGGGCTCGACCGGCCACGCGGTACAGCCGGTAGACCAGCTCCGGAGAAACGACCGCGGCTGCCACCTCCCTGAAATCCTCGAGCGGAGGTTGTTCGGGGGTCATGACGAGCTCTACCGCGGCGACCCGATAGAGCTTGAGTCGTTCGGGCCAACCCAGCCGACGAGCCGTCCGAGACAGCTCGGCCACACGCCTCCCGGCTAAGACCTCGGCATCCGAATGGTAGACCATCGGCACGCCCCAGTTGGCCGCCAGCGAGCCGTCGAGCACCGAGTTCCACCAGGCAGCCGACGCCCAGGCGCGATCCACAGGCAACGGGACGAAGACGTTTTCAGGATCGAGGTCACGAACGAAGAGTCCATCACCGGCCAGACGCCGAACGGTTTCGACCATCGGCGGCGTTTCAGAAAACGCCTCCCGGGGAGCGATGAGGAGACTCCGCTCCGCAGCTCCAACAAGATCGACTGCGACGATCGCGGTCACCAGGAGGCCTCGAGTCGCCACCGAAAAATGGGCTCCGGCGAAGGCCACCACTGCAATGCCGGCAATCGCCAGCGCGGCGTGCCCGAAGGAGACCGAGAGACCGTCGATTGCGGGGGCGCCCTCTCCAAATACCAATGCGGCCAGCGGCCTCGCCAGGCCAGACCAAACAACAACTGCCTGAAGCAGCGTCACACCGGCGATGACGGCGCCGATACGCCAAATGCGTTGGAGCTCGGCCCTATCCGCACTCAGCAGAAAGTCGGCGCCCCGTCCGGCGAGCAGCGCAATCGGAAGACCCGTCAGCAACAGAGCCTTGACCGGGAACCTCAGCAGATCGATGCCCGGCAGATGCGCCAGCAACCCGCCGACAATGGGCAGATGACGACCGAACGCGACGACGAGACCGACCGCAACCAGTCCTGCCAGCCACCACTGCAGAGATCTCCATCGCGGGTGAGTTCTCGCATGAATCCATCCGATGACCGCCAGCAGCATCACCGAAGCCCCCAGATAGAGGCTCAAGAGGTAGGGGAATCCAAAGTCGACCAGGCGTGCACCCCAGTATCTCGACGACGAGTCGGCAACATCCACCGGGCCGCAGAAACCCGGAACCACCAACTCCGGTGTGCGCAACGGGTTGAGGGACCACACGAGCGAGGCTTCCGTCGAGGCCTGAAGCGGTCGCTCGGAGCGCATTACCATCTCCGCCGAGGGAATCACCTGCACCGCCGCCAGACCGACTCCCAAAACCACCAGAGCTACCGCCCAAGCCACCAAAGGCACATGACGCTGGTTACTCGGCGTCCAGGTCATCGCTCCCACGACCACCATCAGCGCGGCCATCGCGGCAAGCTCGGCGGCGCCCGTCAGCCACTGCACCGCGAGCAGCACCGGGAGCACCGCCCGCCCGCGACGGGTCTTTGAGGCGTCCTCGCCACATACCGCATAGGCGGCAAGCACGATCCACGGCAGCCAGTGATAGGCGAGCAGGCGCCCGAGATGGTTGGTGAGGGAGATCGAAAGCCCACCGGTGGAGTAGGCGATTCCAGCCACCGCAACGCCGGCGCCACCGGCGCCGAGACGTCGCGACAAGAAAGCCGCCCCGAGTCCTCCAAGCAGTAGGTGAAGGGTGATCTCCCAGTTCAGGGCAGACAGCGGTGCCAGTGTCGGATAGAGCAGACGCGATGGGTAGAGGAGAAAGCGGTTCGGGTTGGCGAGCAACGGCTGGCCGCCGTTGAGCAGCGGGTCCCACAGCAGACCGAAGGGCAGCTCCCCCGATCGAAGGAGCCTCGCCGTGCCCATGTGCTGGCGATAAAGGTCACGGTAGAAAAATGTGTAGTCGCCCACCACCACCGGCCACAGGAGGAGAAAGACCACTCCCGCCACGGCGAGGAGCGGGAGCCACCTCCGCACGGTGTTGGAACGGTCTCGAAGCGTGATCGAAGCCTCCGAAACCAGTCTACGCTGGCGCGGTCTACCGCTCGTCTCGCGTTCTGAGCCCGAGATCATCGAGCTGGCGGGCATCAACGGCCGACGGCGCCCTGGTCATGAGGCAGGTCGCAGACGTCGTCTTGGGGAATGCGATCACATCGCGGATCGAGTCGCGCCCCGCCATCAGCATCACCAGACGGTCGAGCCCCAGGGCAATTCCGCCGTGCGGAGGCACCCCGTAGCGGAATGCTTCGAGGAGAAATCCAAAGCGCGCCTGCGCCTCCTCGTCGTCGATTCCCAAAACGGCGAACATCTGACGCTGGATGGCCGGATCGTGGATTCTGATCGACCCACCGCCGAGCTCTACCCCATCCATGACCACGTCGTAGGCGCGCGCCCTCGCCGAGGACGGATCGCTGTTTAGGAGCGGCGTGTCTTCAGGGCGCGGCGAGGTGAAGGGGTGATGCATGGCGTAGTACCGTTCGTCGTCGGAATCCCACTCGAGGAGCGGAAAATCGGTCACCCAGAGGAATTCGTGATGCCCCTCGGGGACCAAACCGCGCTCCCGCGCCAGGTGCACGCGGAGCGCGCCCAGTGCCGCAAACACGATGCTCTCGGTTCCGCCCACCGCAAGCAACAGGTCGTCGGGGGCCGCATTCACTGCGTCGAGAAAACGCAGCACACCATCGTCGCCGAGTGCCTTTTTCGCCGGCGACGCGACCCCGTCGGCAGTCCGCTTGAACCATAAGACGCCGGCCGCTCCGTATGGTTTGACAAAATCCGAGAGAGCGTCAAGCTGCTTTCTGGACAGCTCGGCACCACCCGGTAGAACCAGCCCCTTGACCCGCCCATCGGCCGCCGCCGTCTCGAGGACCCTGAAACCACATCCCTCGCACAGGTGTGCGAGCTCTAGGAGCTCGAGTGCGAAACGCGTATCGGGTCGGTCGGAGCCATACCGTTCCATTGCCTCAGCGTAGGCGAGGCGAGGGAACTCGGCCGGCGGTTCAATGCCGACGACCGGGAAGATTCGGGCGAACAGTCCCTCGACCAGGCGATAGATGTCCTCCTCGCTGACAAAGGAGGCCTCAACGTCCACCTGGGTGAACTCGGGCTGACGATCGGCGCGAAGGTCCTCGTCTCGAAAGCACCGCGACACCTGGACATATCGGCCGAGACCCGCGACCTGGAGGAGTTGTTTGAACAGCTGCGGCGACTGCGGCAGCGCGTAAAAAGACGCCTTGTGGATCCGCGAAGGAACCAGAAAGTCCCGCGCACCTTCCGGGGTCGAACGGGTGAGGATCGGTGTCTCCACCTCGACGAATTCCATCTCGTCGAAGTATTGTCGTGTCGCTGCAACCACCTGATGGCGAAGAACCAGGTTGGCAGTCATCTCGGGCCGTCTGAGATCCAGATAGCGATGGGTCAACCGCAGCTCTTCGGAGGCGTTGACCCGGTCTTCGACCACGAAGGGCGGTGTCTCGGCATGTGACAAAATCTCGAGCTCATCCACCCTGACCTCGACCTCGCCGCTCGCCAGTTCCGGGTTGGCCTGACCGTCCGCACGTTCACGCACTGTACCGCAGACCCGCACCACGTCCTCGGTCGAAAGGCCCTCCCCATCCGCCACCATCCGCTCCTCGAAGACGAGTTGCAGCAAACCGCTGCGGTCTCGAAGATCGACAAATACCAGGCCGCCGAGGTCGCGACGCCGGCGCACCCAACCCACTACTTCAACCCGCTCGCCAACCCGCTTCATATCGAGGGATGCACACCACGGTCTGTCCCACGCGTTCGTCGCCATGTACCGCTCCGCCCTTTCCCGCACCTCGGGGTTTCTCAGCCGTTTCTTGATTCCCGCAACAACGCGGCCACGACCTCCGGGATCTGCTCTATCGCTACCGCCTGCTGCTCGCTCCGCACGAGATCACGAACGATCGCCGAAGCTGCCGCCAGCTCGTCCCCGCCGATGATCACTGCGGCCTGTGCACCGATCTTCCCAGCCCACTTCAGCCCCGCTTTGAGTGACCTTCCGGTGACCTCGGCGGGGGCGATGATGCCTTTCGCAGCAAGATCGCGGGTGATTCCCAGGGCCGTTGCCGCGGCCTCGGCGCCAACCGGCAGCACCGCCACCACCGGGCGGTCGAGAACTCGGCGACGGAACGAATCGGGGAGCACCTCGACCAGCCGATCCTCACCAATTGCAAAGCCGGTGCCCGGGACCCGTGACCCTCCGAGATCCGAGATCAACCGATCGTAGCGCCCGCCACCGCAGATCACGGTACCCTCACCAAGCTCCGGGGACACCACCTCGAAGACGGTCCGCAGGTAGTAGTCGAGACCGCGCACCAGCCTCGGCGCCCTGCGCACGGTGATTCCGAGAGCGGCGAGCCCTTCGTCGACGTCCTCGACATGGCGCCGCGCCTCGTCGCTCACCACCTCGGCTACCGGTGTTGTCTCTGCGACCAGCTCGCGACAGTTCGGCACCTTGCAGTCGAGGATCCGCAAGGGGTTGGCGTCCCACCGACGCTGACAATCCGAGCACAGCTTTTCGCGATGGGGCGACAGCTCCTTTTTGAGCCCCTCGATGAATCGCGGCCGATCTTCGGGGTCGCCGAGGTTGTTGAGCAGGATGATCAGGTCATCGAACCCGAGCGCCGCGAGAAAAGTATGGAGAGCCAAGAGAACCTCGACATCTGCCTGCGGAGCGGCTGCTCCCAGAATCTCGATGCCGATCTGGGCAAACTGCCGATATCGCCCTCTCTGCATCTTCTCGTAGCGAAACATCGGGCCAAGGTAGCTCAGCCTCAGCGGCTGCGGCCGCTGTCCGAGTCCGTTTTCGATGTAGGCGCGAGCGACGCCGGCGGTCCCTTCCGGGCGCAGGGTGAGCGAGCGCCCCTTGCGGTCGGAAAATGTGTACATCTCTTTGCTCACGATATCGGTGTCCTCACCCACCGACCGTACAAAGAGCTCGGTCGGTTCCAGCAACGGCAGCCGGATCTCCTCGTAGCCAAAACCGCCGAAAACGCGGTGTGCGGTCGCCTCGACCTCGATCCACAGACGCGAGTCGGGAGCCAAGATGTCGCGCGTTCCCTTTACCTTGCGGATCATCGAAATCCTCGCTCCCTTTCCATTTCGGTCGGACTCGAATTCTCTGCCGCCGCCAGCGGAAAATGAACGCTACCACACGCCCTCTTGGAGCGCCAACGGAACCCGCCCGTTCACGCGCCACAAGCGCCCGAAAATCAGGGGCTTGTGGATCTTGAGAATAATCTGCTGTTCGGCAACGGACTCAAAAACAAAGACATCCAAGGAAGTGATTGATTCATAACAACTTACGAATTACGGCTCGAAAGGGTCGTGATGGCTCGAAGTATTTGGTTTTACATTGGCTTAACGAGTTTTCCACAGGTTTTTCCACAGTATTTTCCGCACCCCGCCGCGAGCTGCGAACGCTTCCTGATGACGCCATTTCAGATCTCCCGAGTCGGATCGTTCCAGTCGCACGAACCGGGTCGCAGAATGATGGCGTCGTCACCGCTCAGGTCGACCAGCGTGCTCGGCCGACCGCCTCCGGTACGACCCGCGTCGAGTACCAGGTCGGGCGTCCCGCAAAGGGACCCCAAAGCCTGGTCCACGGAGGTGGACGGCGGTTCGCCATGGCGGTTGGCGGAGGTGGCTGTGAGGGGTCCCACCCGGTAAAGGAGGGCGCGAAGGGCATCGTGAGCCGGAATTCGAACTGCCAGGGTTCCCACTCGTCCGGCGGGGAGAAAAGTCCTCGTCGGCAACACCACGGTCAGGGCCGCCGGCCACATACGCGACAGCCTGACCCGGTGTCTCTCATCCACGACGACCAGCGATTCCACCTGCTGCCAGTCGGCACACAGCACCGGAAGACCATGATCGAGCGGACGATTTTTCAGCGCGCAGATCCTGGTCACCCCATCCGCCCGGCGGGGATCGGTGCCGAGCCCGTAGAAGCTCTCCGTCGGCAGCAGAAGAACACCACCGGCGTCGATTACCCGGGCCGCGTCCTGGGAGGCTTCAATGATCTCCCCCGGCTCGGTAAACGCGATTCTTCTCACGCGCCGTCCAGCAACACACGAGCGTGGTCTCGGGCCGACGAGGTGAGTTCGCCGCCGGCCAACATTCTCGCCACCTCGGTCTCGCGTTGTGAGTCATCGAGTGAACCGACTCGGGTTGTCGCCCGCCCCCGATCGATGACTTTTTCCACCCGAAAATGGCCGTCAGCGCGCGCCGCTACCTGCGGCAGGTGGGTCACGACGAGAACCTGGTCGACCACGGAGAGATCGGCCAACAGGGCGGCCAGGGCAGCTGCGGTGGCGCCGCCGAGACCGGAATCGACCTCGTCGAAGAGGAGGGTGAGTCCGTCGGTCGACCGCCTGCCGCGGAGGACCGTTCGAAGGGCGAGGTGGACTCGGGAGAGCTCGCCGCCGGAGGCGATGCGAGCCATCGGGCGCAGATCTTCACCCGGGTTGGCAGCAATGAGAAGGACACAGTCCTCGACCCCTTCGGAATCAAACGCCACCGGCTGACCGCTTCTCACGAGCGGGCTCGTTGCATCGACCCGAGGCTGCCAGGAGAATTCGAGGCGGGTGTCCGCCATGGCGAGGCGGGTCAGCACCTCCTCGACCTCCGAAGCGAATTCCGAACCGGCCTTCTTCCTCGCATCGTCGAGGGCACGGGCGCTATCATCGAACTCCGTCAACAAACGTCTGGCGGCATCCTCGGCGTCTTCCAGGCGCTCCTCCACCGACTCCATTTCACGGCGCTCCTCGACAAGAGCGTCACGGTGGGCGCGCACATCGCGAATTGTCGCGCCATATTTGAGCATCAGTTGGTCCAGGGTGTGGAGCCGGGACTCGAGAGCCTCGAGCTCGCCCGGGTCGCCGGCCGACTGGTCCACCAGACCCCGGATCTCGAGGACCACCTCCTCGACGTGGAGTCGTGCCTCGGTGAGGCGCTGAATCGCGTCATCCTGGGGAAGTCCACAGTCGGCGATCTGCCCGAGCTCACGCTCGGCCTGCGCGAGACCGTCCACCACTGCGGTCTCGCCATCCGACAATCTTTCGATGAGCGACGTCGAAAGCTCCGCGAGACGGGCGGAGTGACGGAGCACGAGGCGCCGCTTCCGGAGATCGACATCCTCGTTCTCACCCGGGTCCACACTTTCAATCTCATTCAATTGGAAGGAGATCGTGTCGAGGCGGTCGCGACGAGTCATCCGGGCGGCCCGCAACCGATCGAGCTCCGCCGCGGCCTCATGCCATGCGGCGTACCGCCTCCGAACCTGATCGAGCAGTTCCTCATGGCCACCGAAATCGTCCACCAACCGGCGCTGTGCGGCCGGGTCCGCGAGACCGTACTGCTCGTGCTGTCCATGGATCGCGAGGAGGTGGGGAGCCAGACGCTGCAGCGCGCCCGCCGTCACCGGCGAGTCGTTGATCCAACAACGGCTTCTCCCGGTCGCGGTCACCTCGCGACGCAGGATCACCGATTCGCGATCGGCGATCCCGAGGTCATCGAGGATCGCGTCGATCTCGCTCCCGGATGCGAGGGAAAAAACTCCCTCGACCTGCAGACGGTCGTCCCCCGAACGGACCATGTCCGACTGGGCACGCTGGCCGCCGAGAAGCTTGAGGGATTCGACGAGGAGCGACTTGCCGGCCCCGGTTTCTCCAGTCAGGGCGGCAAAGCCCGCGGCGAAATCGAGCTCCACGGCGTCAATGATGCCGAGACCGCGAACGGAGAGCCGCTCGAGCATTGCAGATCATCCTAGCCCGGACCGGCCCCGTGGTCCACCGGCCACAGGGATACGCTCCGTTGTCAGCCGGCCACGATACAATCACTGGGACCGGAGGCAGATCATGAGCCACGCACCCATCGCTGTGGTCCGCGCCCAGGAAGCCATCGAAGCCATCGACGTACCACGCTGCCGTGGAACCACCATGAAGGTTTTGTTGGGACCGGAGAGCGGCGTTCCAAACTTTGTCACCCGACAGTTCGCGGTCCAACCCGGGGGGCGAATTCCCCGACACCGCCACGACTCCATCGAGCACGAGCAGCTCGTCCTCGAGGGGAGGATGGTCATCGGTCTCGATTCGCGCGAGGTCGATGTCGGGCCCGGCGACAGCGTCTTCATTCCGGCCGGGGTCGGCCACTGGTACGAAAACAGGGGTGCCGAGGTTGCGCGTTTCGTCTGTGTGGTCCCGCGCACCGAAGACTACCAGACCGAGTGGCTGGAAGACCCAGCGGATTAGGAGCAGGGGAGAAGAGGAGCACCCTCCGATAGTCGATACTGGATACTCGATGCCCGATCCGCCCACCCACCCTAAGATCTCATCCTTATAACGTTAAACGTTTGAACGTTATGACGTTTAGCCCACTCACCCTGCCACCTACAGCTGCGTCTTCACAATCAACGCGGGTCGGACTGAGTGCGGCAAATTGCGGAGCGGCTCGGGAACGAAGAGGGGCTGCGGCCAATCGACAGCTGACGTATCGGGAGATAATCGGTCTTATGGTCGGCCGTTATTGGGTCGGAGACATACGACGTCTCGATGCGTCAGTAAGATGTTGGTTCTGAAGACGGCGAGGTCACGAGTGTACCGCTGAATGGCCTGGAATATTCAGGTCATCGAGAATTGACAATTGAAATGCCAATCACCCTGGACGCTCGAAGATACCGGCACGGGGGCGGGTGGGTGGCATTCCGAATTCCGAGTTTGTGGGAGGAGGGGCGGGAATTCTTAATTCTCAATTCTCCAAAGATCCTACATTCCCCTCCGAAGCTTCGCCGCCTTGACCGTATTGGCCATCAACATCGCGATGGTGAGTGGACCGACGCCTCCCGGGACAGGGGTGATTCGGCCCGCCCTTGGCGCCACTGCCGTGAAGTCGACGTCGCCGGCAAGCACCGCGCCACGTTTGGCAAAGGCGGATTGCTTCTTCTGGTTGTCCGGAAAGAGCCGATCCACGGTTTCTCGATCGCCGACCCGGTGCATTCCCACGTCCACGACCACCGCCCCTTCCGAAACGTGGTCAGGTCCGATCAGCGACAGGACCCCCGCAGCCGCTATCAGAATCTCCGCCTGCCGCGTGACCTCTGCCAGGTCACGGGTTCGTGAATGGCAAAGAGTCACGGTCGCATGTGCGTGCAGCAACAGCATCGCCATGGGTTTGCCGACGATGTCCGAGCGGCCGACCACCACCGCACGGCGGCCAGCGACCTCGATGCCTTCACGACTCAACATCTCCAAGACTCCAGCCGGCGTACAGGGCACGAATCGCGGCCGGCCCTTTTGCAGAAGGCCGACGTTCTGAGGATGAAAGCCGTCCACGTCCTTGGTCGGATCGACACGATCGAGGATCGCTGCGCTGTCGATACCGTTCGGCAGTGGAAGCTGAACGAGGACACCATCGACCTCGGGATCGTCGTTGAGACGGTCGACGAGCTCTTCGAGTGCGGTCTGCGGTGTGTCGTCGTCCAGGAGATGGGTCTGCGACGCCATGCCGAGTGCGGTCAGGGTTTTTGCCTTCGACGACACATAGACCTTTGAGGCGGGGTCCTCGCCCACCAGCACAGCATCGAGCCGTGGAGTGACCCCACGGGCGAGGAGCGTGGAAACCTCTTCCGCCACCTCGTCGCGAATCTCGGACGCAATTCGTGACCCGTCAAGAGTTTTCTCATCGGCGTTCATGAATGCCCTCCATCCGTTGCGGCGGTCTCATCGCGTCGGGTGCCCTCATAGAGCGAAGCGACGCCCCCGGTCAAACGACGAGCTCTGACGTGGTAGAGGCCCTCGGCGCTGAGCCGGCGGCACATTTCGTCGGAGTCAGCAAAGGAACTCACCGAGGCCGGCAGATAGGAGTAGGCCTCGGCGTCACCGGAGAGGGCCCTTCCGACGCGGGGCGGAACGGTACGCACCCACCATCCGAGGAGTGGCGCGATCGGCCCTACGGGGCGCGAGAACTCGAGCACCAGCAAGAGGCCCCCGGGACGAAGCACCCTCACCAGCTCCGAAAGCCCGACTTTCAGATCGGCGAAGTTGCGCCCACCGAAAGCGACGGTCACCACATCTACCGAGGCATCGGGAATCGGCAGCGCCAACGCATCCGCCGCGAAGAGCGGCAACTGTCGGCCCCGCCTGGTCGCCTTCTCGCTCGCCAGATCGAGCATCGGGAGACAGAAGTCGGCTCCGAGAACTAGAGGCGCGCGGATCGCGAACCCGAGGTCGCCGGTACCGGTGCACACGTCGAGCACGACGTCAGGTTTCGCCGCAGCGACCCGCGTCGCAACCACACGCCGCCAGCTCACGTCGCGACCCAAAGAGAGCACCCGGTTGAGGAGGTCGTAACGATGGGCGATTCGTCCGAACATCCCCCGGATCTCGGAGGTCTTCTTGCTCAGCAGCTCCTGCCGCATGGCGCGCAGGGTAGCATGCGGCGGAAGGGCTCGGGGCCTGGGGCTCGAGGCTTGAGGTCTTGGAGCCCTGAGGCATGGATTGGCCCGATCCTGCCCCGTGCTCGTGCTCGTGCTCGTGCTCGAAATCAGATCACCACTGTCACAGAGAATTGAAACGTGAGACCTCCGGTTCTGACCGCTATGGGACTCTGACACCCACCCGGAGAAGAGAACGCCGAGGCGCAGAAAGGGAACCGCGCAGAGGTGGTCAGCTCGCCCGAAGCGCGTCACGCAGGGCCACAAAGGCCTTTCGACGGTGGGAGATGAGGTTTTTTTCGTCCTCTGTCATCTCGCCGTAGGTTCGGCCGCCACCATCGCTTGGCATGAAAGCGCTGTCCCATCCGAAGCCGCCCTGTCCAGACGGCTGTTCGGCGATCGTTCCCTCGACAATCCCTTCACCAACGATCTCGACAGCGCCATCTGTGGCACATACGAGACATCGCGCCTTCGCTCCGTTGTCGCCGAAACATCGAGCGATCCGACAGACACCCTCGGGGCCGACGCTGACCAGCAGCCACCGGACCAACGGGCCCGGGAAGCCCCCGAGCCCGGCCAGCTCGAGTCCGGTGTCCTCGACCAGCACCGGACGTTCGATCCGCTGCCACGCCATCCGAGCCTTGCCCCGCACAATCTCTGCGAGATTCAGAGACTGGAGCTCCGGAAGATCGAGCTTGCGATGGTCCAACGGGTGGCCCAGGACCGCCTCGGCTTCCCGAAGCTTGTCGAGGTTCGATGTCACGAAGACGAGATCTTCGATCAGCATCAGAGGGGCTTGCTCATGAAGTCAGAAGCCCTATTCGACATCCTGGGTCATGACCCGAAAGATATTGATCTTGCGGGTCAGTCCCTTGAGCTGGACCGAACCGAGCGACTCAGTTGGAAAGATATCGCGGACGGCGGCCTGTGTGTTTTCACCGAGCACGATGGAACCGGGTGTGGCGACGTGCTCCTCGAGCCGGGCGGTCACGTTGACGGTGTTGCCGAGCACCGTGTAGTCGACGCGACTCGCCGATCCGATGTCACCAACGACGACCGGCCCCGAGTTGACCGCAATGCGGACATCGACCCGATCATCACCAGCGGCCTCGCGCTCGGAGTTCCACTCCTCGAGCACAGAGATCAGCTCAAGCGCCGACCGGACCGCCCTCTCCGCATGGTCCGCCTGAGGCAGTGGCGCCCCAAAAAAGGCCATCACCGCATCGCCGATGAATTTGTCGAGCGTCCCTCCATGTTTGAATATGACATCGGCAGCGAGCGAGAAGAACTGGTTGAGAAAAGCCGCCACCTCCTCCGGTGGCAAGCTCTCGCAGCGGGCGGTGAACCCGACGATGTCGGCAAACAGTATCGAGGTCTCGCGCAAGGTCACCGACGCGCGGTCGGCGCCCGAGTCCGAGAGGACGGCCTCGATCACCGCCGGAGAGTGGTAGCGTTCTAGGCGATCCCGCGCCACCCGCTCGCGGCGGATTCGCTCGTTCAGCCGGGCACGCTCGATCGCCACAGCCGCGTAGTTCGAAAGAGCGGTCAGAAGATCGAGGTCCGACGCCGAGAAGGAACCCACGTGCAGTGGCGAGTCTACATAGATCACGCCGACCACCCGCTCGCGGTGCCACAGAGGCGCACACATGGCCGAGCGAATCTGGTGGATACGGACGCTGCGTCCGGCTTCAAATCGCTGGTCGGCCTGAGCATCGTGGGTGAGGATCGCGACCTGCTGCTGCGAGACCATGTCGAGGATGGTGCGCGAGATTGGTACCTCTTCCTCAATCCCCTCCTCTGACCCACGCGCTCGATTCAGCTCAAGCTTCGGTTCGCCCTGGTCGTCAAAGAGGACGATGAACCCCCGGTCGACGAGCAGTTGATCAAAGACCAGGTCCATCACCTTTTCCAACACCGGCTCGAGTTCTTCAACCTGGATCAGGACCTTTGCAACCTGTGCGAGGATCTCGAAAACCCGCTGGCGTGCTCCGATTTCCTTGGAGATCTCCTGCGGGCGCCCCTCGAGGCCGTAGTCTTGGTTGAACTCCGACAAGGGCCGCAAGTAGGTCGCTGAGGAGAATCCCGAAACCTCACCCTCTGAGCTCTCGACCAACAGCTCAAAGCTCCCGATACCGACCCTGTCACCGGCAACGAACGGGCCCGACGGCACGGGCTCGTCGTTGATCCTCACGCCATTCGTCGACTCGAGATCGACGATCTCAAAGCCCTCACCTTTCTCGTCCACCCTCGCGTGATGCCGCGACACCGAAAAGTCGCGGAGCACGACGTCGTTGTCGCTCGAACGCCCCAAGGTGAGACCGTCCCGCACCGGAATCCGGTGGGTCGCTCCGCTTTCTTCGAAGACGAAATCCAACATTTCACACATTGTACAGCCGCCGTAGGCTCATCGCCGACGAGGGTGGTTCGCCCGACGGGCGGGGACAACGGACGTGAGGTGCGGGTCAGCGGGTATTCCGTGCGAGGATATCCGGGATGGGATGTCGCATGAAGCTGATCGTTGCCTACCACGGCAGACCTTTTCACGGATGGCAACGACAAAAGGGCCAGCTCACCGTCCAGGGCGAAATCGAGCGGGCGCTGAGGTCGATCACCGGGTGCGGGTCAACATCGGTGACGGGCGCAAGCCGTACCGACGCCGGAGTCCATGCTGCCGGCCAAACGGCACACTGTGATCTGCCCGCGGTGATTCCCCCTGAGGCGCTGGTCCGAGCCCTCAACGCAAAGCTCCCGCACGAGATCAGGATACGATCCGCGCGCCTCGCACCAAGCGGCTTTCACGCCCGCAAGAGCGCCCGCGGCAAACTCTACATCTACCGCGCGCGATGGCGGCCGCCATCCCTGCCCTGGGCCGATCCTTTGTCGGCTCAGGTAACGCGCATTTCCGACAACGAGGTCTTCGAAGAGGCCGTTCGGTCCCTGGTCGGACGCCGCGACTGGGCGTCGTTCACCGTTGTCAACCCGGAGGGCGAGTCAACCGTCAGGACCGTCTCCCAGGTGTCGTGTCGATGGCGAAGATCAGGAGTCGATCTCGATTTCGAGGGTGATGGTTTTCTCCGCTACCAGGTTCGGAGAATGGTGGGGGCAGCCCTCGAGGTCGGACAGGGTCGTCGTCGACTCGAGGACTTTCGGGCGCTCATGGAGCATCCACAGCCCGGAGCACCAATCCGCACCGCTCCCGCTGCTGGTTTGACGCTCCACCGGGTGTACTATCGCAGATTCGCGCGGATCGAACCCGACGCAGATCCAATCTCAGTCACGCCGTCGAGTCCGAGATGAGGTGCTATGGTAGACTTTCCGACCCTGGTGTATGGTGATGCTACCTCTCGATGAGATCGCACAGCCCGGCACCCCCGAACGCGAGATCCTGGAGCGTATCGACCCGGACCGGCTGCCCCGCCACGTCGCGATCATCATGGACGGCAACGGGCGATGGGCGACGGCTCGCAAGCTTCCCCGCGTGGAGGGTCATCGGGCAGGTATTCGATCGGTCCGCGAGACCGTGGAGACCGCTGCGCGTCTCGGTCTCGAGGTCGTCACTCTGTACGCCTTTTCAACTGAAAACTGGAAACGCCCACGACACGAAGTGCTGACCCTCATGGGCCTCCTCAAGGAGTACATCAAGCGGGAGCTCGAAACGCTGATCAAGAACAACCTCCGGTTCCGGCCGATCGGGCGGATCGACGAGCTCGACGAATCGGTACAGAGGGAGCTCCGTCGCGCCGTCGACGGCACCGCCGAGTGCACCGGTCCTTTGGTTCAGATCGCCCTCAACTACTCGGGTCGTCAGGAGCTCACGGATGTGGTGCGCGAATCGGTGACTGCCGCCGTTTCGGGTGATCTCTCACCAGAAGGCGTCGACGAGGGATGGATACACGACCACCTCACCACACGTGGAGTGTCGGACCCCGATCTCCTGATCCGGACCTCCGGGGAACAGCGGATCTCGAACTTTCTCCTCTGGCAGATGGCCTATTCCGAGATTTACTTCTGCCCAGTGCTGTGGCCGGATTTTTCAAAGATCGAGTTCTTGAAGGCGGTGCTCGATTACCAGCACAGGGAACGTCGTTTCGGCGGTCTGGTCCCCGACGGCGGTGTCTTCACACCGGTCGGAGAGCCTCGTGCCGAGTAACGCCAGAGTAGCGGCCGCAGAGAGGTCGTGAGGCATGCGGGCTCAGCGAGAACTGTTCGCCGTGGTCGCGATCCCGGCGCTTGCGGCAACCATCATCTGGCTGCCAGCCTGGGTCTTCCTGGCGGTTCTTGGAGCCGCTGCAATCGTCGCCTGCGACGAGTTTCTGAAAATGTCTCGAGCTGCCGGCCTCGGCGTTGGCCGGTGGTTGCCGCTGTCACTCACCGGCGGTTTGTTGGCAGCGTCGTGGATCTACAGTGTGACCGGCTTCGCGATCGCGGTCATGGTTTCTCTGCTCACCCTCAGCACCGTTCGATTGGCCTACCGAGACGCACCTGCGGGAAGTCTCGGAGGGGCGTCGGCGGAAACCTTTGCCGTGCTGTATCTCGGTGGCACCGCCGCATGTCTGGGATGGATCCGGTTGTGGCCCGGTGATCCCGCCGGTGTGCAATTGTTGTTCTTTTATCTGGTCTGCATTTGGATCGGCGATTCTGGCGCCTACTATGTGGGACGTAGATTCGGCCGCCACAAAATGTCTCCTCGAATCAGCCCCAACAAGACCTTGGAAGGACTTTTCGGCGCGGTCGTGACGACCTACGCGGCAGCCGCGGTGATGGCGTTTGTTCTCGACCTGTCCATCGATCCGATCCACGTCGTAGCCCTGGCCACCATTCTCGCGGCGGCCGCTCCCATCGGTGACCTCGTTGAGTCGCAATTCAAACGCGACAGCGGGGTCAAGGACTCGTCGTCGTTGCTGCCCGGTCACGGCGGTTTCTTGGATCGCACCGACAGCCTGTTCTATGCCGCGCCAGTGTTCCTCGGCTACCTGGTCGTCGCCAATCTCGTGTGATGAAGAACATCGCAATCCTCGGATCCACTGGATCCGTCGGCAGCTCCACCGTGGAACTCGTCACGGCTTTCCCGAAGCGCTTTCGGATCGTAGCGCTCGGCGCCGGCCGTAATCTCGACATCCTCCGGGCCCAGATCAGGGCCCATCAACCCATGGTGGTCGGGGTTGCGCGATCCGACGACGCCCGAACCCTGTCGCGCGAGTTCAGCGCGACACGTTTTGTTTTCGGGAGCGAGGGTCTCGAAGAGGTCGCCCGCTGCGAGGCGGCAGAGATGGTCGTTGCGGCGCTGGTCGGCTCGGTCGGTCTGGCGCCGACGATCGCGGCGGTACGCGCCGGCAAGGACATCGCGCTGGCCAACAAGGAGGCCCTGGTGATGGCCGGCAGCATCCTGATCGAAGAGGTCCGGCGGGCCGGCGTCGAGCTGCTTCCAATCGACAGCGAGCACAACGCCATCCACCAAGCCCTCCGGGTGGGTCCTGACGGCTCTGCGAGCAAGCTGGTGCTGACCGCCTCGGGCGGCCCGTTTCGCTCCTGGTCGACCGAGGAGATGGCCCGGGCGACGAGGGAAGACGCTCTGGACCACCCCACCTGGAACATGGGACCGAAGATCACCATCGATTCGGCGACGATGATGAACAAGGGTCTCGAGATCATCGAGGCGCACCACCTGTTCGGTTTCCCGGAGGAGCAAATCGACGTCGTGATCCACCCCCAGAGCCTCATCCACTCGCTGGTCGAGTATGTCGACGGGACCGCAATCGCCCAGCTGGCCGCGAACGACATGCGGCACCCTGTTCTCTATGCTCTGTCATGGCCGGATCGAATAGTGAATCAACTGCCCCGGCTAAATCTGGTCGATGCGCCGGCTTTGACCTTCGAAGCCCCGGATGAGGTAAGATTCCCAGCTCTCGGTCTGGCACGCTCCGCTCTCCGCGCGGGTGGCGAGATGCCGGCGGTGCTCAACGCCGCCAATGAAGAAGCGGTCGCGGCCTTTCTCGAGGGGCGTTGCGCGTTGCCCGCGGTGGCGGCGACGGTCGCCGAGACGCTCGAGGGGTGGCATATTTTCGGCCGCCCGCTCGAGCATCTCGAACAGGCCTTGGCAGTCGATCGAGAGGCGCGTGATCTCGCGCGAGAAAAAATGAGGAAATACCTGGTCACCTGAGCGGGTTCGGAGAATCGATGCTGACGATTGCTGCATTCATATTTGTCATTGGGGTGCTGATCACCATCCACGAGGCGGGGCACTTTGTCGCGGCTCGTCTGCTCGGCGCGCCGGTAGAGGTTTTTTCGGTGGGTTTCGGAAAACGGCTCTGGGGTTTCGAGCGAGGCGGGACCGACTACCGAATCTCTCTCATACCTCTCGGGGGTTATGTGCGGATCATCGGCCTGGGACCGGACGAGTCGGATGTGATCGGCGACTCGTCGGCCCAAACCGAGCTTCTCCCTCGCTGGAGACGCGCGCTGATCCTGCTCGCCGGCCCGATCACCAATATTCTCGCAGCCGTGATTTTTGTCGCGATGGCGTTTGCCGCCGGCGTTGAAGTGCCCGCCTACCAGAACGAACCACCGGTCGTCGGCTGGGTCGAGCCGGAGTCCGGGGCCGACAAGGCGGGAATCCGCACCGGCGATATGGTGCGTGCCGTTCGGGGGGAACCGATCGCGACGTGGGGCGAGCTCGAGGTTGTCCTGCTGACGGCCGGTGGCGGAGTCCTGGATCTTTCGGTGGAGCGCAACGGCACCTTAACCGAAATACCTGTGACC